>JAJYMR010000301.1 GCA_021786815.1 Deltaproteobacteria bacterium | reverse complement strand
TCCCTTGAGTTCCTGGATCAGGCCCGTGAACGCGTTCAGCCGGAATTCGTCGAGCGGCGCGTCCACTTCGTCCATCACGCAGAACGGGCTCGGATTCAGAAGGAACAGTGAGAAGATCAGCGCCATCGCCGAGAGCGCCTTCTCGCCGCCCGAGAGCAGCCCGATCTCCTTCACCTTCTTGCCGGCGGGCTGAACCATGATATTCACGCCCGCCTCCAGCACGTCTCCCGCCTGCTCCAGCTCAAGCCGTGCCTTGCCGCCCGGCAGAAGTTTCGGGAAAAGCTCTTCGAAGTTCTTCGCCGCGCCTTCGAAGGTTTCGGCAAAGCGCTTTCGTGCTTCGCGATTGAGCTTCGTGATGGTCTGGGTCAGGTCCTTGACCGCGGCGTCGAGGTCCTCGCGCTCGGCGCGAAGCTTTGCGTCGCGCTCCTCTAGTTCCTTCACTTCGCTCTCGGCCGCAAGGTTCACGGCGCCTATCTTCTCGAGCTTCGCGCGAAGCTCGCCGAGCCGGCTTTCATCGGCGGCCGCGTCACGCAAGGCGAGCGTGCCGGCCAACTCTTCGGCCGCGGAATCGAACTCGGCTCCGAACTTCTCGGCGAAGCTTCGGAGCATCTCTCCGACAAGGGTTTTGGCCCGCTCGCATCGAAGCCCGCACTCGACCGCCTCGCTCTCGGCCGCCTGAAGCTCGGCCTGCGCGCGCTTGAGTTCGGCGCGGCTGGCTTCGAGTTCGCGCGAGCGCTCCGCCGAGGCCGTTTCCAAAGCGGCGATCGCCTGCAACAGCTCGGCCTCACGAGCCCGGGCCTCGGCGTCCTGAACGGCGAGCTTTTCCAGTTCCGCCTCGAACTCGGCGCGCTCCGTACGGGCGCGCGCGAGCCACGCCTGGCTTTCGTCGATCTGGCGCTCGAGATCCGCCGCTATCTGCGAGGCGTGCCTAAGTTCGCGCTCAAGGCCCTGGAGCTTCGAGCGGCGAGCCTCGACCGCCGAACCCGCCGCAAGCATCGCGCCGCCCATCTCTTCGACCGCCGCGCGGCGAGCGCCGATATCCTCGCGTATCGCGCCCAGACGCGCGCGCAATTGCTGTTCGAGCAACGCCAGCTCTTCGAGCCGCGAGTTGGAAGCGACGCAAAGCTCGCGGATCTCTTCGAGGCGCCGGCGCGCGTTGTCAAGGCCGGAGCCCGAAAGGCGCGCCTTCTGCTCCGCCGCCGCGGCTTCGCCGCGCGTGGCGAGCGCGGCACGCTCGGCCTCCTGCGCGCGCCTTCGCGCTTCGACGCGCGAAGCGGCCGAGGCTTCACGTTCGGCCGAGCATCCGGCAAGCCGTTCCTTCAGCACCACGTACTCGGCCTCGGCGCGCGAGAGTTCCTCGGCGGTCTGATGAAGCGGCTGGGCGGCCTGCGCGGGTTCGCGCTCGACGCTTCCGCCGCTGATCATCCTGCCCGGCCAGACGAGATCGCCTTCACGCGTGACAAACAGCGTGCCGTGTCCGTTCAGGTTGGAGGCGGCAAGCGCTGCGCGAACGTCCTCGGCGACCATCACGTGGCCGAGCATCAGCTCCGCAACCGGGCGAAAGCGCGGCTCAACCTCAAGCATGTCGAGCAGGCGCCCCGCGATTCCCGGCGCCTCTATCGACTCATGCGCCGCGACAGCCGCGCCGTCGGGCTCCGGAACGAAACTGAGCCGCCCGCCGCGTTTCTCCTTCAGGATATCGATCGCGCGGAGCGCAAAATGGGGCGAATCAACGATAACCGCGTCGAACTGCTCGCCGAGCACGGCCTTGAGCGCGGGCTCGAGTTCGGCCGGAGCGCGAAGCACGTTGGCAAGAACTTCGGGATCAACCGCCGGACGATCGCCGTTTAACGATTCGAGCACGGTTCTGAGCCTGCGGTCGGCGCGGCGCGAAGCCGCGAGCTGCTCGGCGCGGACCCGTGCGGACTCGATCGCCTCGCTGAGCGCCGTGCGCCGTGCGCTGACCCGTTCGAGTGCGGAGCGCGCCTCGATTTCACGTTCGGCGATTTCGCGATGGCGCGCTTCGGCGGCTTCGAGTTCGGCCCGCGCGCTGGAAAGCGTCTGTTCGGCGGTTTCGGCGGCCTGTTTGGCGCGGGCAAGCTTCTCGGCAAGCTCGGGCGCTTCGCTCTCGGTCCGATTGAGGCGCTCTTCTATCTCGGCGCGCTCGCCGGAAAGGTCGCCAAGGCGGCCGCGGATGACGGCGGCTTCTCGCACCACTTCGGAAAGCTCGTCCTTGACGTCCTCGCCTTCGCGTTCGGCGCGCTTGAGTTCCGATTGCGCCGCGCCGTGACGCTCCTTTATTTGCGCAAGCTCGGCCTCAGCCGCGCCGTCGCCATGGTTGACCTCGCGGGCGAGCGCGGCACCTGCCGACGCGCGGGCGGCGCGGGCAAGCGTCGCCTTGGCTTCGAGCTCCGAAAGCCTGGCGACGTGACCCGGCTCGGCCTCGTCCACGGCCTTCAGGCGCCGGGCCAGGAAATCGCGGCTGCGGGCATGCTCGACGGTGCGGGCCTTGAGCGCCTGCACCTCGCGGCGCGCGGCCTGAAGCTCGGCCTCGGCCGATTGCGCGGCGGAGGCGGCCGCTTCAACCGCGGATTGAAGTCCCGCGATGCCTTCGCGTCCGGCTTCGCATCGCGCGCGCAATTCCGTTTCACGCTCCGACTCGGATGCGAGTTCGAGCCGCTGGTCGAAGATACGGCGCGCGGCCTGAAGGCGTTCCAGTTCCGATAGTTCCGCCGTCAGCACGCGGTAGGACTCGGCCTTTTTGGCCTGGCGGCGGGCGTAATTCAGTTGGCGCTCGATCTCGCTCAGGACGTCGTCGAGCCGGGCGAGATTTTCCTTGACCCGTTCGAGCTTGCGCTCGCTGATTTCGCGCCGGCCTTTGAACAGGGAGAGTCCGGCCGCCTCCTCGATCATGCCGCGGAGTTCCTGGGGCTTGGCCTGGATTATCTCCTCGATTTTGCCCTGCTCGATTATCGCGTAGCCGCGGCTATGGATCTGGGCGGCCATGAAGAACTCGGTTATGTCCTTCAGGCGGCAGGAAATCTTGTTGATAAGATATTCGGAATCGCCGGAGCGATAGACGCGGCGGGTGACCGCGACCTCGCTCAGCATCGCGTACGGCTCGGGAAGCGCCGCGCCCTCCTCGGCTTCGAGAATCAGCGAAACCTCGGCCATCCCGGCCGCGGCGTTCGACTCATTGCCGGCGTAGATAAGGTCTTCGGCGCTTTTGCCGCGAAGCCGACTCGGGGCCTGCTCGCCGAGGACCCATCGGATTGCGTCCACAACGTTGGATTTGCCACATCCGTTGGGGCCGACGACCGCGGTCACCCCCGGAGCGAACGAAATCGTCGTGGGTTCGAGAAAAGATTTGAAGCCTACGACTTCGAGGCTTTTAAGACGCATGCAACCGTCGCCTCCGCCACACCGCCGCTTTCCGGGCAGCTTATTTAGACTTGGCTTGTTGGGTCAAGGCGGACCCAACATGAAGTGTCCACAACTCTCCGGAAACCCAGCCGGTTGTGGATATTTCCCGGCCTAGTCCTGAAGCAGCTCGGTATTCCAATAAGCGCTATCGACGTTCGTAAGATACGGCATCCATTCCTTGTAGCGCTTAAGGCTGAACATCTCGGTTGTGAACGGAGTCCATTCCGGACGGCTCGGCCTGCGGATAAGCCTCATGCTCGCCTGCTCGGGCGTGCGGCCGCCCTTGCGCCGATTGCAGACGTGACACGAGCAGACGATATTCTGCCAGGTCGAGACTCCGCCCTGTGAGCGGGGAACCACGTGGTCGAGGTTAAGCTCCGTGCGCGGAAGACGCCTGCCGCAGTACTGGCAGGTGTTGTTGTCGCGGGCAAAGATGTTGAAGCGTGAAAAGCGCACGTGGCGCTTGGGAATTCGTTCGTAGGCAACCAGCAAAAGGACGCGAGGGACCCGGATGAAACCGCCCACGACCCCGAGCCGTTCATGATGGACCTCGAGCGAAAGCGAGCGCCAGCTCTCGAAATCGAAAGTCCGGTACTGTTCGTCAACCGCCTTGGCGATTCCCTGGTACAGCAGGACGAAGCCGCGCCTTACCGAGGTAATATGAACCGGAAGATAAGAGCGATTGAGGACGAGGACTCTGCTGTTGAGCAGGGCCGAATGGTGCGGATGAGCCGCAACAGCAGATTGAACCGCTGCAGCCATTTATAGATGTTGCTATAGGCCCCGGAACAGGAAGTCAAGCGCCCCAAATTCGGAAAAGTGTTTGAAATTCGAGCTATTAGCTCGCTTGCGGTTGTCTTGAGGGCTTCGTATGATTCGTTCAGCGCCATGCAAGCCGCGCACGAAATAAAAAAACAACGTTATCAGGACGCCGCGGAAAGCCCTGATGAGGGTTGCAAGATCCCTTGCCCGGGCTCAGGAAGCCGCGTTCGCTGCGGGAATCGGCTTACTCGAACATATCCTCATAGTTTTGCCCCGTGAAACGTGAAATCGTCATAAACGCCTGCGCACTCGAGGTGCGAGTCGGGTTGCTGGAAAGCGGTTCGCTCGCCGAGTTCAACCTCGAACGCGAACAGCATCGAAGTATAGTCGGCAACGTTTACAAAGGCCGCGTAACCCGGGTTCTGCCCGGGATGCAGGCGGCGTTCGTCGATATCGGATTGGAAAAAGCCGGTTTTCTGCACGCTTCGGACTTTCTCGGCGGTCTTGAAGCCTGGGGTTCGGTTGCCGAAGCGATCGGCGAAGAAGTCGAAACCGAGCCGGTCGGCGGCAACGAGTCCGACGCCGAGTCTGCCGGTGCGCAGGCCGAGGGCGAATCCGTGCCCGAAGCCGCAACTGGGCAGGCACCCGGCCAGGAAGGCCGAAGGCGACGGCGCCACGCGCGCCACCAGCGGCTTCCAATCGAACAGATGCTGCGCCGCAACCAGGAGATAATCGTCCAGATCGCGAAGGAGCCGATGGGCACGAAGGGGGCGCGGCTCACCTCCTTCGTCTCGCTTGCGGGCCGTTACCTGGTTTACACGCCGACCAGCAATCACCTAGGCATCTCGCGCCGTATCGAAAGCGCCAACGAGCGGAGCCGGCTGCGCGGGATCGTGAGCGAGCTTCGCCCGGCGCAGGGCGGTTTCATCGTGCGCACCGCGTGCGAGCGCGTAAGCCGCCGCGACATCCATCGCGACATCACGTTTCTGACCAAGACCTGGGAATCGATCCTCAAAAAGGCCGAAAAAAGCTCGCCACCGTCGATCTTGTACACGGACCTCGACGTCGCGCTCAGGACGGTTCGCGATCTGTTCTCGAGCGAAGTCGATCGCCTCTGGTGCGACGATTCGGCCACTTACGGGCGAATCATCCAGTTCGTGCAGAACTATATGCCACGCCTGCGCTCGCGAGTGCAGCTCTACGAGGGCGACGAGCCGATCTTCGATCATTTCAGGATCGAGCCTCAACTCGAGCGCGCGCTCGATCGCAGAGTTCCGCTCAAGTCGGGCGGCTACCTGGTCTTCGACCGGGCCGAGGCGCTCACCGCGATCGACGTGAATACCGGGCGATTCGTCGGCAAAAAGAGCCTGGACGAAACGGTGCTCAGTACCAACTTGGAAGCGGTTGACGAAGTCGTGCGCCAGCTTCGGCTTCGCAATATCGGCGGCATCATCATCGTTGACCTGATCGACATGACGCGCGAGGCGGATCGAAAGCGCGTCAGCGACGCGCTCAAGGAGGCGCTCAAGCGCGACAAGGCGCGCACCTCGACGCTCAAGATTTCAGAGCTCGGGCTGGTCCAGATGACGCGCAAGCGCACCCGCGAAAGCCTCGAAGAAATGGTTACCGAACAGTGTCCGCAATGCCAGGGGCGGCGCGTGGTCAAGTCGGTCGCGACACTCGCCGCCGAGGTGCTGCGCGCGATTCATCGCGAGGCCCGGCGCCATCCATTGGGCAAGATGACGATGGTGAAAGTAAGCCCCGATATCGCGCGCTATCTGTACGACTGGGCGGCGCCCGATCTCGAATCGCTCGAACGCCGGCTCGATACCAAGATCGTTCTCCGTTCCAAGGACGGCCTCGAACCGGGCGCTTTCGAACTTGCCGAGGCGCCCGCCGCGGCGTGAAAACGCGTTCGGCCGGCCCGCGCAAGCGGATTTCGCCGCTATTGCCACAGATGTGACCATCGGTTAGCTTGGCCTCGATTTCCGGCTGACCAGCATTCGGGCGGGAACCATTCCTTTCCGGAACCCGCTGGCAATACGGGGGAAACGATGGCCAGCGAAACGGGGCGATTCCGCGGGCGAACCAGCGAGCGAACCCATCGCGCGAAGACGGCGCTCGGCAAACCCTCCGGTCCTTGTCTGCTCGCGGCGGCACTTACGTAGCCGGAACCATGAGCCGTGTCCCTGAATACATAGAGAATCGCATCAGGCGGCGCCTGTTGCTCAAGCACTCGAGAATCCGGGGTAGCGTCCGGCGGCGGACTTGATTCTGCTGCGTGCAGCTCCGTCAAAGGCAGGGAGGGCGACGGCATGAAAAAAGTGCTGGTTATCTTCGGAGTCTTGCTGTTCGCGGTTGTCGTCACGGTGGGCTTTCTGTTCGTCCGATGGGCCGCAAAAAAGGGGCGTCACCTCGACCAGGAGACCCGGCAGTACGCCGACGCTTCAATTGTCGCGGTCATCTCGAACTGGAACGAACAGGCGCTGCTGGACCGGGCTTCCGTACGACTGCTCGACAAGATTCACGAACAAAACAACCTGCCGCAGGCGTTTGCCAGATGGAAAAACCTCGGCAAGCTCGTGAAGTATGAAGGCTCGACCGGCCATCCCAACATGACGGTCGACAGAAAACACGGAATCGTTCTGTCGGCCCTGTACCTCGCAAATGCGCAATTCGAGCGCGGCACAGCCACGATCCGAATCGTGCTGATCCGGGAAAGGCAGGGATGGCGGATATTGTCGTTCGAGCTTTTCGGCGTGCCCGAAGCGGTCGCGCCGAAACCCTCGCGCCCGTCGCATGGAATGGCCCGCCCGGTCGCGGCCGGCTGAGCGCCGTCATGGTTGTTCCCGCACGCTGAGCGCGTCACGCCTCGCGTCAGCTCCAGCCGGACCACAAGGCCGCAACAGGCCTCGCCGGTTTCTTCGCATCCCTGCTGAGTTCGCCGTTTACACCACTGCGCGTTGGAGCAAGCGCTCTTGGGAAAACGCGCGAATTGCGTAATGCTGGAGCTTCTGATGGATCGGAACCACCCGAGCCATGGGCGACCGGCAGCCGGTTTTCTCACGCGCGTCGCGTTCTACGCCGTCGCCCTGTTCTTCGCATTTGACGCTCCGGCGCTGGCAAGCGCGCGAACCTGGGAGCCGCTCGTACTCGAGGGCAAGCAGATTTCCGAATTGCTCCGGAGCGAGACTTCCAAACTTGAAGTGCTCGCGGTCCACGACGGCAAGCTCGTTCCCATCCCGTTTCAGGTCGACGCGCGACGCCGCGACGGCCAGTACGCGTTACCCTACGGTCCCGAGCCAACGGCGAGCGACAACCCGGGAATTCTCGAGGCCAACGACGAAGTGGCGATGATGATTTCCGACCTGGGGCCGCGGCTCGACGCGTCGGCCGGCGAAAGTCTCCCGTACGACGCGCTCGAAATCGACCTGCACGATCCGCTTGGCGGTCCCGAGCGCTATGCCTACGTCGCCACGGCCGAGCATCCCGAGCGCACGTTCAAGCGTTACGTCGCGTACGACCCGAAGCACGATCTAATCGAGACCGACTCCTACCGGCTTGCCTTCACCCGCGGCTTTCCCACTGATTATGCGCCGCAGAAGCGGATGCACGAGCACGGGCGGAACATCATCGACCGTTTCAAGGTGCGGGTGCGCGCTGTGGTGCTCGGAATATTTCCGTTTCACCTGAACGAAAACGACGTGAGCAACAATCTGCTGGCGTGGAAAGCCGGACCGATTCGCGTGATTCGGCGCCTGGACCATTCCGTGCGGCTCATCCTCGGAATCCACTCGCCCGAGGTCACCAATGTGGATCTCTTTTACCGCAACTTCGGCGAAAATCCATTCAAGGTCTATTTTCCGTGGGTGCCGCGGCTTCTCTTCGGCGACATCCACGTGCGCCTGAGTCTCGGGTTCACGGATCTCGGCGGATACAGCCTCTCATACTCGGGGATGAGCGGACCGCTGGTGGCTATCGGCCATGACGCCAAAGCCGAGCGGCAAATCGAAGACCATCCGCCCGAAGTGCGATGGGTCGCCGTCTCGGGTCACGGGCGCGTGATTACCCAGACGTTCCGGCCGACTCCGGACCTGCAACTTTTGCACTTCCGGCTCTACTACCATAATGATTCCCGCTCGCCCGGCGAACCCAACAACGACACGAGCCCCAGCATCGGGTACATCGTAAGCGGATGGGACAATGTCTCATCGGGTGTCCATCGGCTGACACCGATCCTGCTCAACACGAGCACGGCCTACGATCCCCGTATCCTGCTGGTCGAACTGCGCACTCCACCGGCGATCTCCGTGCGGCCTTTGAGCACGGAAGCGGCCGCAAGGCCGGCACCCTCGCCGGCACGTTAGAGCCGCGCTCGGGAGCGAACGCTTCGCGCCACGACCCGCGTGCGCCGGCGTGTCAGCGGTAGCTCACGATCTCGAGCAGGTTGCCGTCGGGATCGAGGAAGTACAGGCAGTCGTGATCGCCCCAATCGATGGGTTTCGAGGTCTCCACGCCCGCGGCGCGAAGTCTCTCGCCGGCCGCGAGAAAATCGCGTCGGCTTACGACGAAGGCGTGATGGCCCTTGCCGAGGGGATTCGCGACGATACGCTCGCGCTCGGATTTGGAAAGCTCCGGACGCGCGACCTCGAACAGGGCGAGGTTTTGCGCTCCGCATTTCATCAGCACCTGCTCGGTTCCGAGATGCGCAACCACCTCGAGCCCGAGGACTTCGGTGTAGAAACGTTCGGCGCGCGCGAGTTCGCCGACTTCGATGCCGAAATGATCGAGGCGCTCAAGCTTCATGGCCCCACCGTGATATCGAGCAGTACCAGAAGGGCGCCGCAACGGAAAGCGCGATTGCCCCATCGCGCGCGCGTTGAGGCGTCGCCCCGAAAGCCGGTGCTGAAGCATCGCGAGACGGCCACAGGGACGCGCCGCCCGAGCGTTTCCGCGGCGGCCCCGCTCAGTGAGCGGGTGGCGCGGACGAATCCGATGCGGACGCGGCTGGAGCGGCCCCTTGCGAAGCCAGCGCGCTTGCCGCAGTCGGAGTGACGCCGTTCGCCTTTTCCGAAAGCATCTGGCAAATCCGCTCGGCGATAAGCCGCCCGGCCACATGATGGCCGGTTGCGTTCCAATGGCCGCGGCCCAGCAAGTCGGGCGGGAATCCGTGGAGGTAGGCGTGATGCGCGTCGGCGTACTGCGCCATCGGCGGCGCAAGATTCAGCACCGGGAAGCCCTCACGGCTGCCAAGTTTGGTGATGTGCCGGTCGGGATAAAACAGGTCCGGCACGCCCATCAGTTCGGCCAGCGCGCGCCTGCGTTTGGCGTCAGGATAGACCTGCACCGGATTGGAAAGCGTGACCGCGAGGAACGGAACATTATGGCGGGCGACGTCGCGCGCGACCTGGGTTATCTCCCAGTCGGTAACGCGCCAGGCGCGCTGCCAGACGGGTTTGGTCGGCTCCACGTAAAGAGGATCGTAACCGAAGCCGGGTCCGATTTGCGAGCCTGGGATGGGTTTGCTCTTTTTTTTCGTATACGAGCGGACGATGTTCTTGAGCGTGATGACCGCGTTGCCCGCCATGTCCGCTGTCTGGGAGTACCGCGATTCGAACCTGACGAAGCATCTGAAACGGAACCATGGCGAATCGATAAACGGCCCGCCCGGCTCGAATGCGTCGCCGTGCTGCACCCAGAAGGGACGGCACTTGTTCACTTCGAGCGCGACCGAGTTGTTGCGGATATCGTTGCCGGTATAGATCGCGAGCACTACGAAATCCGGTGAGTATCGCCACGTGCGCTCGCGCAGCATCAGCAGTTCCTGCGCGGTGCCGTAATCGCGCACGCCGAAATTCAACACCTGGACCCGTTTGCCCGAAAGCGCCGGGCAGGCGCGAAGCCGCCGCTGCATCACCCAGAAGAACGCGTCGTGCATCGGGACCACGTCGGCCTCGGTGAACGAATCGCCGAGCACGGCGATACGGAAGGTGTTGGGAGGCTTTTTCACCGAAATGTTCACGTCGCGCATTCCGCCGCTATTTACCGTGAACCACTGCCAGTGTTCGCTGCGATGCCATCCCGAGGCGTTCGGAATCAACTGCCATCCAAGCACCGAGTCGTAGGTGACGGTGTGCGGCTCGGCGTATGGCGTAAACCGTATAGCGACCTCGAACAGCAGGATTGCGACCAGCACCCCGACGGCCGCGAGTAACGCATAGCCGGCCCAGGGTTTGTCCGAAAACACAGATTTGCGCATCGATTCTGTCACTTCAAAGTCCGCTGCATATGGCTTTCCCGCGCGGCGCGTGGATTGCCGATGAAAACAATAAAGGAGCCGAAACTCCGCGGCGCCTCAGCCGGTTGTCTTCACACTGCCGAAACCTGGCGCTCTTGCAGATCGGGGCGCCGCGAGGCGAGCACGCGCGCCTTCTCGCGCATGATGAACGAGGGTTTGAAGGTGACGATCAGCACCGGCAGGAGCGTCATCGCCCCAAGCATCGCAACGAACATCCAGACCGCGAGCAACAGGCCCATCTCGGCGTCGAACCTGATACTCGACCAGTACCAGAACAGCACCGACGCGACCAGCGTAAGGGCCGTAAAGGCGACGGCCTTGCCCGAGGTGGTGAGCGCCGCGTAGGTTGCGTCCTCCAGCTCGCGCCCGAGCGCTAGTTCCTCGATTATACGGCTGACCACGTAGATCGCATAGTCGATTCCGAAGCCCACGCCCACGGTCACCACGGGAAGCGTGTTGATGTTTATGCCGATGTCGTTGGCGCCCATGTAGGCGTTGATCGCCGCGTTGGCGAGCGCAAGCGGGAACAGCAGGTAAAGCCCGGCGACGAACGACCGGTAGGTCGCAAGCACGATTATGTAGATCGTCGCAAAGGCGAGCACGTTGAGCAGGACGTCGTTGTCGAGCAGTTCCTGGTTGGCGGCGGCAAGCTCGCCGATTATTCCGGCGGCGAGCCTGAAACGCACGCCCTTGACCCGGTTTTGCGGGGTGTCGAAGAAAATATCGGTGCGTTTGACGATGCGCCGGATGTTCTCGCCTTCGCGATTGCGGCAGTACACGGTCACCTGCGTCGCGTCGCGCCGGGGCGTGATGATATACGCGGTCGAGAGCGGCGAAGCGCCCGCCAGAAGCCCGCCGAGCAACTGGCCCGTTTGCCGCACCGTGGTCGGAAGCACGTTCCACTTGGGCTCGAACTCACGAAGCGCCGAGCCGCTGTTGGCGACCAGATCGGCCAGCGAAAACGTCCGCCCCACCATCGGGTCGCGATCGATATAGCGCTCGTACCGGTCCATCACGTGGTAAAGGCGCGGATCGTTGAGCACGCCCTGGTTGGAGAGCTGCACCACGACCACGAACTGCTCGATCGCGCCGAACTCGTCCTGTATCGCCTGCATCGCGGTATTGTACGGCGAGTCGGGCCACAGGATCGGCGTCTGCGAGCCGGGATCGCCTATCTTGAGCCCTGTCCAGAAAAACGCGCACAGGACGACCGCGACCGCGCTCAACCCGAGCGTCGTGACGCGGCCCTTCGCCGAGAGCATCGGTCGCGCGATCATCGCCAGGATGCGCTTGAACGGGCCGCGCTCGCGCGCCTCGATCACGTCGATTTTCGGCGGCTCCAGGTAATAGTAAACGATCGGGTTCAGCAGCAGTTCGCTTACGATGATAGCGCCGATCCAGAAGCTTGCGCTTATCGCGAGCTTCTGCAGGAACAGCACCGGCACCAGCAGGATCACCAGCACGCCGAACGCGTCGGTCAGGATTCCCGAGAGCGACGGCACGAACAGCTCCGAGAACGCCGACAGTATCGCCTGCTCCTTGTCGCGCAGCCGGTAATACTCCTCGTAGTACCGATCGTGCATCTGCACGGAATGACTCACGGCGCGCGCCGTAATCAGAAACGGGATGACCAGCACGAGCGGGTCGAGCGCAAGCCCGACGAGCTTGAGGAAACCGAGGCCCCATACGGCGCAAACCACGCCCGAGATGGTCGGCCTGAGCGCTCCGCGCCAGTCATGGAAATAGAGATAGAGCAGTATCCACAGCGCCAGCACCGTGACCACGAAGATTCGGAAAATTTGCGGCGTGTAGTGGTACACCCATCCGTAAAGAATCGGCGGCCCGCCGACGTAGATCCGCACCGAGCCGTCGCGCTCGGGCTTGACCACAATCCGCTCGATCTCGTTGAAGATGCGCCGGTAGTCAAGCCGCGTCTCGAGGAAGCTGCCCTCGATCAGCGCGGCCCGGTCGTCGAGCGAAACGTAACGGCCGAAGATCACGCCCGGATTCTTGTGAACGTTGCTGCGTACCTCGTTGGCCTCGGCCTGGTTGGACGGCGCGCGGCCATTCGGCAGAACCGGGGTGTTCAATATCACGCCGCCGGCGAGCGGGCGGAAGTAGCTGGCGGTCGCAAGCGAGCGCACCGAGCCATGCTGGATCCCGTAGACGAGATCCATGTCGCGCGTCATCTTGACGATCTTGCCGATAATATGCGGCGTGAAGATGCTCCCGTGGCGCGCCTCGACCATGATCGTGACGTTGTTGACGCCGCCGAAGTACCGGTCGTACTTGTGGGCGACCCTGATGAACGGATGGTTCTGCGGCAGCAAGTCGCCGAAGCTCGTGACCAGGCGCGTCTGCGCGGCGAAATAGCCGAAGAACGCGGTCAGCGCGCCGATTACCAGCAGCACCAGGTAGCGCCGCTTGAGGATCCAATCGCCGAATCGATACCAGGTCATCGCTGTTGCCGAGGCAGGGTCCTCATCTCAGTTTCGTTCTAGCCCTGGCACATCCGCCACGTCTTGCCGCCATCGGCGGTGTAGAGAATCGTCCCGTAGCCGACGATCCATCCGTGCCCGCTGTCGAAAAACCGCACCTGGCCGAGCGGCACGGGAAGCGCCGCAACCGTGCGATCGCGCGCCCACGTGCCGTTGGGCTGAAGGCTCAGAACCGTGCCGGTAAGTCCGGTCGTCATGCCGTCGTCGCCGCCGTAAAGCTGGATTGAGAACAGCGGGTCGCGCGCGGGAATCTGCGGCGCACCCGGCACCATCTGGTCGGCAGACGCGCCGGCGCGGGAGGCCTGATGCTGGAACGTCCATGTCTTGCCGCCGTCGTTGGTCGCGACCACCCATCCTTCGAGACCGCAAGCCGCTCCATGCTGCGCGTCTCTGAACGAAACGCCGAAGAATGTCGGCAGCAGAAAATCCTTGAAGCGCGGATCATCGCCGGGTCCCGGCTGGCGTTTCCACTGCGGCACCAGCGAGTCCTGCTGCTCCTGCCACGTCTCGCCGCCGTCGCCGGTCGCCCAGATTCGCCCCATCTCGCCGACCACCCATCCGCGCTGATCATCGACGAAGTCCACCCCGTAGAGCACCGGTTCCATGTAGGGCAGCGCGTAGTCACGCAGTTCCGGCGGAAAGATTCGTTCGAGCTGGCGCTTGAGAAACGTCCTGCCGCCGTCGGAAGTGCTGAGCACGAGTCCGCGGTCGCCGACCAGCAACCCGTGCAGGCGATCGGGAAACGAGAGCGAGAAAATATACAGATGGGTGCGCGAGTTGAGCCGCTGCCAGGTCTTGCCCCCGTCGCGTGTCCGCATCACGAGCCCGTCCTGCCCGCACAGGTAGCCGTTTTGGCCGTCGGTCATCCGGATCCCGAAGACCGCCAGCTCGGTCCCGATATTGACCCTGGTGAAATGGAGGCCGCCGTCTGCCGTGTAAAGCACCTTGCCGCGGTCGCCTGCGATAAAGGCGCTTTCGGGACCGGTCGGCCACACGTCGAAGAACTTGTCGTTGATCGTGATAAGGCGCTGGGGCAGCGGAGGCAGCGCGACCTGGCGATGGCATGCGGCAAAAGCGCATAGCGCGGCGAGCGCTGCGGCGATTTCAATCCATCGAAGCCGGGCGAGTCTGTTTCGCATCAAAGGCTTCCGGTCGAAAATCTGCACTATACTCAAGGAAACGCCCCGGGATCGCAAGCGAAAAAGACCGCCTGACGAACGTAAGGCAAATCGTGCGTGTCGCGATGGCAACTTGTTCGGGAGGGATTCGATTCAGATGGCGCGCCGCGCGGATGAGGGGCGGATTTGTCCGGGCAGCCCCGTTTTTCGATACTGCCGCGGCGAGCATCCGACTTCACGCCGGAACGTGTTAATGAAGTTCGACAGATCGCCGAAGCCGACGTCAAATGCGATATCGGTCACCGAGCGCGACGTGCCCCTGAGCAGAGCGACAGCTTGACGAATCCTTGCCTGGAGCAGAAAGCGGTACGGCGTTACGCCGGTTTCCTTCTTGAACAGGCGCAGAAACTGAAACGCGCTCAAGCCCGCTGATTGCGCGAGCCCGCCCAGGCGGAGTTCCTCTTCCGCGGACTGCTCGATCCGTTCGATCGCCGCGAGCACCCGCTCCCGCGCCCCAGGCTCAACCGCCCTGTCCGCGCAAGGACGCGGCACGCCCGCACCCGCCTCACGCAGCACGTACGCCGCAAGCGAAAGCCCGATCTCCTCGAGGCCAAGCGCCGACGCATCCGAGCGCAGCCGCTCCTCCGCAAGATGCCGCAAGGCGTCGGCGCGCGGAAGCGGCGCGAGCACGTTCACGGCGAATGGACGGTGCCGCGCGCCGCGGCGAAGGGACTGCGCGAACTCTTCGAGCACCGCTTCCTGGAAATCGAAGACGAGACAGCGGTCCTTTCCGCCGTGTTCATGAGAGGCCTCGTAAGTCTGGCCGGCGTTGCCGAGCAGAAGGAAGCCGCTGGTCAGCAACTGCGG
>JAJYMR010000393.1 GCA_021786815.1 Deltaproteobacteria bacterium | reverse complement strand
CGGAATCGCGCCACGATTTGCCCGCGAACTTCAGCGCGAATCGCGCGCTGGATTGGGTTTCCCGTTCCTCCGCACATCGGCTGATTCGAGCCGAATCACACTCCGCCCGCTTCGTCGAGCATAAAAGTTCCGCTTTTCGATCAGCCTACCGCATGGTAAGTTTCTTGCGGGGCGATCTCTGACAAACCATAAGGATGCCGGCCGATGAACGCTGACTCGCATCGTATTTCTACGTCTTTCGAGACCTGTTACCAGCGATTATACGACTGCCAGGCGCCGGATATGCGCCGGCTTTACGAGAATGCCAAGCGCGACCAGTGGAACGCCTCGCGCGATATCGACTGGAACGCGCCACTCGATCTCGAGAGCGGGATTTTCGCCGACGAACTTATCGACGGCCACGGCACCGACGCGCTTTCCCGTCTGGACGCGAAGACGTTCGCGCGCCTCAATGTCGAATTCTCCTGCTGGCGCATCTCGCAACTGTTGCACGGCGAGGAGGGCGCGATGCTCGCGTGCAGCCAGTTGGTCGATATGGTGCCGGGCAACGACGCCAAGTTCTTCCAGGCAACGCAGGTCGTCGACGAGGCGCGACATACCGAGGTCCTGAGCCGTTACCTGCTCGACAAGTGCGGCGGGCGCGTCTATCCGATCTCGTCCAATCTGAAGAAGCTGTTCGACTTCATCCTCGGCACCGACAAGTGGTTCATCAAGACCGTCGGTCTGCAACTTCTTGCCGAGACGTTCGCGGTCGCCCTGTTTCGCCTGCTTGGCGAGACCGCCAAGGATCCCCTGCTTCGGCAGATCTGCAAACGGATCCTGTCCGACGAATCGCGCCACATGGGATTTTCGATCCTGAGCCTGCCCGACGAGATCCGCTCGCTCAGCCCGAGCGACAAGCGCGAG
The DNA here is from genome assembly GCA_021786815.1 of Deltaproteobacteria bacterium. GTDB lineage: Bacteria > Desulfobacterota > Binatia > Binatales > Binataceae > DTIX01. The sequence continues at coordinate 1,737 of JAJYMR010000393.1, read as the reverse complement.
GTCGAAGACTTCATGCGCGAGGCGATCGTGCTCGTGCTGCGCGGCCAGTTCCCCAGGGAAGCCTACGAAACCGTCGGGATGAGCGCATCTGAAATCGACAAGGTCAAGCGCGTGCGCGTCGAGGTGGCGCGCGCCGGCGCCGACTACGCTTACTTCCGCAGCGTCTTCAGGCGTGAGATGCACGCGACGGTCGTCACCAACATGAAGAAAGTGGGACTTCTGAACGAACGCACCAGCACGATGCTGCGCGATATCGGGATAGATCCGAACCTTTCATTATCCGCCGCATAGGAGGTTTGATGGGTACCGCCGCCGCTCGATACCCGGAGAATTGGCGCGCCCGGCTCGGGGCAAAACTGGTCGAACCCGACGAGGCCGTTAGCCATATCGGTCCCGGCGATCGCGTCGCTATCGCGATCGCGCAGGGAACGCCGTTTACGCTGTGCGCCGCGCTCGCCGGGCGCCTGATGGAGACCGAGAACGTTGTCGTCAACCACGGCGCGGCGTTCTTCAACTGGGACCTTCCCGGACTGGGCGAGCGCTTCCGGCTCGAATCGATGTATTGCTCGCCGCTCGATCGGCATATCTACGCGCGCGGAGACGGCGAATTCACGCCCGTTTCGTACTACCGCGAAGGCCATCTGCCGCCCGCGCTCGACAACTTCAACGTCTACCTGATGACCGTGACGCCGCCCGACGAGCGCGGCTTCGTCAATTTCGGCGATATCCAGATCATGTCGAAGCTGCTTGCGCGCAACGCGGCTGTCGTGATCGCCGAGGTCGACGAAAGATTCGTCCGCATCGGCGGCGACAACCAGCTCCACGTATCCGAGATCGACTACTTCGTCGAACGCACCATCCCGCTGCCCGATTCACCGCTGCCGCCGCCTTCGGAAGAGGAAGCGCGCGTCACGAACACGGTCTGCGCGATGGTGGCGAAGGAGTTGATTCCCGACCGCGCGACGATTCAGATCGGCGTCGGCTCAACCTCCGGAGCGCTGGCCCATCACCTCGGCCGCCATCATGACCTCGGGATGCAGACCGAGATAATACCGCACGGCACCACGCATCTCGTGCGCGAGGGCGTCCTTACCGGCAAGCACAAGAAACTTTTTCCCGGCCTGGTCGTGGGAAGCGCGTTTGCGGTCGCAACGCCGCGCGAGGAACTGGAATTCGCCGACGGCCATCCGGGTTTCCATCTTTACGACTTCAACCTTACCGACGATATACGGCTCATCGCGCGCGAGGACGGATTGATCTCGGTCAACAACGTGATGCACGTCGATCTGACCGGGCAGGCAAACGGCGAGTCGATCGGGCCGAAGATGTACACGGGAACCGGCGGCCAGACCGCCTTCGTGGTTGGCGCATGCCTGGCGGGCGGGACCACGGTCGTCGTCACCCCGTCGAGTTCAATCGTAAACGGCAGGCGGGTTTCGCGAATCATGCCCGGGCTGCCGCCGGGAAGCGTCGTGAGTTCGCCGCGCACATTCGTCCACAATGTCGTTACCGAGTATGGAATCGCGCGGCTCAAGGGAAAATCGCTGCGCGAGCGCGCGAACGAGATGATCGCGATCGCGCATCCCGATTTCCGCGGCGAACTTCGCGCCGAAGCGAAGCGGATGTTCGGCTAGCCCACCGTTTGCTCGTTCCCCGCGTAGTTGCGGGGGAAGGCCGGGAAGGGCGTGCTGACGCAAAAGATCCGTCGGAAAGTAACCCTAATCCGGCGGAAAGACC
>JAJYMR010000191.1 GCA_021786815.1 Deltaproteobacteria bacterium | reverse complement strand
AAGCGCATTGAACGGAACTTGTACACGCGAAACACCCTGCCATCCGCGCCCACGCGATCCTGCGTATAAAGGACCGGGCCCGGCGAATCGAGCTTGATCGCCAGCGCGGTCACAAGCGCAACCGGCATCGCCACGACCCCGAGCAAGGACGCCGCAACCAGATCGACTATTCGCTTAAGACGCGCGCGCCATCGCGGCCATCCGAGTTGGGGCGCCGTCGCCCGCCGCGAATTTCCAAGCGCCGAGACGTTCAGCCGTCCCGTCAGTCGCTCGTAAAACGAGTCGTAATCGACAACACAAATCCCACGCCGCTTCGCGTGGAGGACGTCCTCAGCGGCGAATTGCGCGCGCGCGTCGTCGCCGAGCACGAGGTTTCTCAGCGTGGGCACGGAATCGAGGGCGTTGAGCGAGGCCGCCTGGTAGAGCGTCGCGCCGTTCCAGACCCGGCCGTTGGATAGCGCCGTCGCCTCCGGTGAATGCTCGAAAAACCCAATCAGCCTGTAGCCAAGATGTCTCCGACGCGCGACTTCGTCGGCGAGCAGGCTGGCGTAGCCGTCCTTTCCGCCGATCATCACGCCCAGCTTGATTCGGCGCGAAAAAGCGTTTTCTGTCCATATCCGGAACAGCAGAAGAACGAATCCGCCGACTCCCAGGTAAGCGACATCGAAGCGCCGCCCGAGATCAAGTCCGGGCACGACAACTCCTCCGACCGCGGCTCCGATTCCGACCACGCTCGCCACTCCGATCACGAAGAACACGAGCTGACCTTCGCTCGGGAGCGGGCGATCGATCCGATAGAGGTCGAACAGGAAGATTGCGGCGATCCACAGTGCGACGAAGAAGAACGCGGCGGCAAAAGAGTGAACCGGCGGCGGCATCGGACGCCGCGCGGCAAACGCGGCGCAGGTGGCAAGCGCGGCGACCACGACATCACCGGCTATCAGAAACGCCCATTGAAAACGGAACCCGATGGGTTTGAACATGCTTGCTTAAGCCCGGCGCGCCCCGAAGCTCAATCGAGCGCATCCTTGATTATTTCAGCACGTTTTCCGCCGTGGAAGATTGGGCCTGACACTGATAACGCCTTACACGTTCAGAATAACACATTAGGCGCTTGACTTCCGCAAGCTAACTCTTTTAAGGTCGGATGCCTTTTAGCCGCTTCCTTCATGCGATTTGGCAAAACGCCGTAACCGAATCGTGAGAAAAAATGAAAAACAAACGAAAGCTGGCTCCCACACTGCTTGCGATCTCCGTGGCCTCGGCAGTCATCTCTCTCGGCATCAGAAGCCGTTTCGGCGTGCCGGCGGTGTCCGCCAGTGCTTCGGACTTCGCCATTGCCAGCGCCCATACTGAGATCACTCACGAAACCGCCGCAGCCTGCGCTGGCCAGCTTTACCTTCTCAATTTCCTCTCTGGAGGCGTAAATTCCACGATCACCACGAATTCGTCCTCCGAGGTAAGCTGCGCAGCTCCTGCGGAATTTTTCGACGGGTTCCAGATTAACGCCGAGTTCACTCTCTACGACAATGACTTCGGAACCGACCTTTCGAAAGAGCCGATTGCGGTCAAACTCGCTCCGGCGTCATGCGAGACCCTCGCGTTGAACCCGAATCCGGCTGGAAGCTTTACTGTCGAGTTGCCCGGTGACTCCTTTATGGTACACAGCAACCCGAACAAGACGATTTACACCTTCGACGGCAACGTCGCCGGCTCCATCCAAGCTGCCCCCTTCTTTTTTGGTAGAACGGTTTCCGCGTCGAATGTGGACATGGAGGTGACGGTCCCCGACACCGGGACCGAGGCGTATTTTCATCTCCATGGCAACGGGAGTCTGTGCGCGCTTGAGTCCGGCGGAGAGGCGTCCTTGACAATCACGATGGGCGGCTCGTCGTCGGGAAATTCGACCGAAGGACTCGAGAACGAAACCGACAGTTCCTGCATCGACATAACTCCCCAATTCGATACCACGGACGTCAGCGAGTCGGTTTGCCATTCAATCCCAAGTTTCTTGCCCTGAAACCGCCGAGCCTGTTATCGAAAGAGCGGACTTGCAATCGCAGGTCCGCTTTTTTTTTGGCTGAACCGTCCCATTCCGGTCTCCGGGAAGAGCCGAGCACGAGCCGTTTTCTCCCGCGATCCCGCACACCCGGTTGACAGCGTATCGCTCCGGCTTCTATGAACTCATCGCGACCGCGCTGACGACGTCCCAGGCGTCCGACGCCCGAAGGCATCCCGATTTGTGAATCCAACCGAGTATCAGGCCGCATCCGAATCGAGCGGTACGCTTAAAACCGGCGAATTCGCGTCGCATGACGCGAATCGCGGGATACGCCGATGGTTCAAAGGCGAGCCGGCAGTCCACTGGGGGCTCGTGCTGGCTGCGCTGCTCGCGGTCGGATGGGTCAGGATGCTGCCGCTCTCGCTCGGCGGCGTGACGTCGGACGCTGCGCGGCTGGTGCTCGTCAAGCGTGCAAAGCAGATAGCCGCCGGTTTGCCGGCGGGAACGGCGCCGGCCGAGGGCGAGCGCCTGGTGGCTGCGGAGCTTCGCCAATGGACCAGTGCGGACGCGAAGCAGTTCATCTCGGAGCGAGACGCCACGACGGCGCAGCTTCGTTCCCAACTGACAT
>JAJYMR010000274.1 GCA_021786815.1 Deltaproteobacteria bacterium | reverse complement strand
CTTGACCGAGCCGCCGGGGTTGAAGCCCTCAAGCTTGGCGAACACGCGCACGCCCGGACGCAGCATCCCGGCCGTGACCCTGCGCAACTCGAGCATCGGCGTATTGCCGATCAGCTCGAGCACGCTGCGGGCGCGCTGGACCGGAACGACTTCCGGTTTACCTTCCGCCTGCGATTGCGGGGACGATGGAGATATCGTCGCCATCCTTTACCTGCGAGTTGAGCTGGTCGAGGAAGCGGATATCGTCGCCGTTCAGGTAGATGTTGACGAAACGGCGAAGCTCGCCCTTGTCGTCAAGGAGCCGCTCCTTGAAACCAGGATGCCGTCGTTCGAGGTCCTCTATCACCGAGCGCACGGACTCGCCTTCAGCCGAAACCTCATCCTTCCCGCCGGTGAAACGCCGAAGCGGGGTCGGTATCCTAACCCGGACCTGCATGCTGTGGGATTACCTCCTGATGCCTAATTCTGATGCTTATGCCCGCCCGGCGCGACAGACAAGGGCGAACTTTCACGCCGCACCCGCGACCGAGCGCTTGCCGTTCTGCAGCCGTTCGAAGAGCGCGTCGAAGTCCTTCAGGCGCGCCTCGATAACGAAGGGCTGTTCGAGCGCTCCCGCGACGGCTTCCAGCGTTTTGTATCCGTTGCCGGTGATGGAGACAACCAGGCTTTCGTCGCGCTTGATACGGCCCTGGTTGATGAGCTTAATCGCGACGGCGAGCGTCGTGCCGCCGGCGGGCTCGGCGAAAATTCCCTCGGTGCGGGCCAGCAGCTTGATCGCGTCGATAATCTCCTCATCGGTCGCCGCGTCGCCCCATCCGCCCGACTCGCGGACCGCCTTGAGCACGTAGAATCCGTCGGCCGGATTTCCGATCGCTATCGACTTGGCGATCGTGTTCGGCTTGACGGGCGTGATCAGGTCGGTGCCCTTGTGCAGGGCGTGGACGACCGGCGCCGAGCCGGCGGCCTGCGCGCAATGAACCTTCACGTGGCCGTCCTCGATAAGCCCGACCTCGTGGAATTCCTTGAAGGCCTTGGCGACCTTGGGCAGGATCGTGCCGCCCGCGGTCGGCAGCACGATATGGTCCGGCAGGCGCCATCCAAGCTGCTCGGCGACCTCGAAACCGAAGGTCTTGGCGCCCTCGGTGTAATAGGGCCGGAGGTTGATATTGACGAAGGCCCATCCGTATTTGTCCGCGATCTCGCTGCACAGGCGGTTGACGTCGTCGTAGTTGCCGCGAATCGTGATCACCTGCGCGCCGTAAATCGTCGAGCCCACGATTTTTCCGGCCTCAACGCCTTCGGGCATGAAGATGTAGCATCGAAGGCGCGCGCGGGCCGCGTGCGCCGCGACCGCGGTTGCGAGATTTCCGGTCGAAGCGCATGAGACGGTGGTGAAACCGAACTCGCTCGCCTTCGTAATCGCGACCGAAACCACGCGATCCTTGTAGGAGAGGGTCGGATGGTTAACGGTGTCGTCCTTGATATAAACGCTTTTAAGGCCGAGTTCCGCGGCAAGCCGGCGGGCCGCAAGCAGCGGCGTGAAACCCGAGAACGGGCCCGCTTCGGGCTCTCCATCGACCGGGAGAAGCTCGCGATAGCGCCACAGGTTGCTCGGGCGCGCCTTGATAGCCTCGCGCGACATCACGGCCCGGATACGCTCGTAGTCGTAAACGACCTCGAGCGGGCCGAAACAGGTCTCACAGACGTGAAGCGGTTTAACCGGGTAGTCCTGGCCGCACTCGCGGCACTTGAGGCTCGTCACGTAGCTCATTGATTTCCTCTAATTGCGCGCCGTCGCGTCGCCAAGGCCAATCCGGCCGTGCGACCCGCAGGCGCATCCACGACGCGGGCCGACACGCGTCACGCGCACGCGCGGCGCTGCGGTCCCGTCGTAGGTAAGAATTCCTCCCGCAAGTCTCGGTTCCAGGCCAAGGACGAAGCGGCGTGCCTCGTCGGCCTGAATTTCACCAATCAGACCTGCCACCGGGCCGATTATTCCGGCCTCGCGGCAGCTTGCGATTTCCGCGGAGTCGGGCGGATTTTCGAACACGCATCTCAGGCACGCGGTCCGCCCCGGGATAACCGTCATCGCCTGTCCGCCCATCCCGAGCACTCCGCCGTAAACAAAAGCGCGCCCGGCAGCGACGCACACGTCGTTTATCAGGAACTTGGCCGCCGGATCGTCGGTCGCGTCGATAACGAAGTCGTAGCGCGCGATGAGCGCGGGCGCATTCGATTCGTCGAGCCGCGCGACAAGCGCTTCGACGGCGCCGCCAGGGTTCATCTCGGCGAGCCGGCGCGACGCGGCCTTAACCTTGGGCGTTTCGATATCGGAAATTCCGTAGATTACCTGGCGATGAAGGTTCGAAAGGTCCACCGGGTCGGGATCGACAAGGCCGAGCGTACGCACGCCAAAGCGCGCCAGCGAAAGCGCCGCGGGCACTCCAAGGCCGCCCACTCCGACTATCAGCACACGGCCGTCGATCATCGATTCCCTTCGCCTCGGGCCTTCGAGAGCCTGACGGGCGGTCCGACGCTCTGCCCAATCACGGGTAGGGGCGCACAGAGCCCTTTTGCGAGATAAAAGCGAGGGTTTTGGGAACTCTCGCCCTATCTTCCAGGAGCTGAAACCCCTGC
>JAJYMR010000088.1:2109-2639 GCA_021786815.1 Deltaproteobacteria bacterium | reverse complement strand
CGCAGGCGAACACCGCCGCCGTGCAGACTAGCGCTGCGGCGGAGGCTCCCAAAACCGCAGGTGGTGCCCAAACGGCGGGTACGCAGCCGCTCCAGGAGGACGAAGATTATTATCCCGAGCTGGCAACGCGCGGCTATCCGGGGATACCGCGCACGAAGCTTTTTCAGATGGCCCTGGCGACGGTCAAGGGCCTGACGGAATGGAGGGTCGTCAACGCCGACCCGCGCAGCGGGTCAATCGATTGCGTCTATACCACGCGCATTTTCGGCTTCGAGGACGACGTGCGAATCAGAGTTACGCCGAAGGACGAGATCGAGCTTTGCTCGCAGTCAAAAATCGGCGAGCCGGATTCAACCTCGCTGCTGGGCTTTTTCCCGGGCGATTTCGGCGCGAATATCGGCCATATCAAGGAGTTTTATGCCGCTCTCCAGCCGCAGGTCGATGCGTACTACAACCTGATGCAGGAGCGCGAGCAGCGGAACTGACTGTCAGTTTATGGGATGGCGCCGATAGCGGAACGATTCGAATCG
>JAJYMR010000088.1:0-2099 GCA_021786815.1 Deltaproteobacteria bacterium | reverse complement strand
CTCAGGCCCAAGCCTTCCTGCGGCTACGGACGGCCTCGCGCGTGCTCGACAAACGGGTTTGGTTCAGCATCCAGTCCTCGATCTCGCGCTGCGAGAAACGCCAGTGGTTGCCCACTTTGAAGCCGGGCAGGACTCGCCTTTTCATGAGCCTGTAGATGGTTTCCGTTCGGCACCGGAGCATCGTTGCCAACTCGGCCACCGTCAGCGTGTCTATTCTTTCGATAACGCGTTGTGCATCCATGTCGTGCAACTCCAGCAAACAGATTTGTTTGCCGACCTGACTCGCAAAGCGCACGGCATCTCAAGATTTGCGGGGATTTCGATGTTGCGCTGTGACCGCTACCACCGGTCCAATCGTCACGGCCGGCACAGTCCACGAAAAGTTTGCCGACCCCGTAGGATCGGCCCCGAGCAGGGGCTAGTTGCGATGGAGAGGCGGAGGCCGAGCGCCATGGACGTTCGGAACGAACGACGCCCTTAGCGGCGACGAAGAGGATTCAGAGAGCTTTAGAAGACGCGGGGCCGCTGCCCGAAGGACCGGCCAGAAAACGCGCTTCCTATGACCTTTGGCAAGTGCGCGAAGACTCCAGCGTGCCTCGAAGTGCTGATGAGTCGGCGCGCGGAGTGCGTCGCAGGGCGATAGAGCGAGGGGATGCTTTTGTTGTTGGAGTTCGGCCCGGGCAAGCGGGGGCCTGAACAGCGCTGTACAGAGCGCAACCCCGAGAAAGGCGGTAATCAGCAGATTGGTGTTGCGTGAAGGACACCGTTTTCTGCTGGTTCTTACCACCGGGACTCTCCGCTGGCTCTTACTGGCGCCACGGAACTTCTAAGCGTAGGACGCGCCGGAGCGCATCCTAAGACAATTCCGCGCTTAAAGTACGCTAACCCTAATGGTCCAAATATTTTGTGTCAAGCTGAGACTAGAAAGGCATCGCTTGCTTCTGGGCTACAACAGGTGCGCGCAGGGCACGCGTCAAGCGCGCAAGGCACGCATCGAGATTGTTGCCCTGCCTGAGTGTTATCCACATCTCGCCCTTTTGGGCGAGCGCGGGAAGGAACCTCTCCGAGCGGTTCCGAAAAACGCGTCGCTTGAAGTATGATGGCAACGTGCTTCGGGAAACGCAGATAGATTCGCTCGCAAATTTCCTGGTCGACGGCCTCATCGCCAGGGGCGTCATCAAGCCCATCCGCGACCAGAAGGAAATCGTCGCATGCGTGGTCGAGCTGATGTCGTCGAATTTCGAGACCGAGGCTCGCATCGACGAGGAGGCGAACCGCATGGCCGAAGAAGAGGTGCGCAAGGATCCGCGCGCCGACTTCAGCCGGCTTCGCACCCTGATAAAGCAAAGGCTGGCCGAGCGGAAGGGATTCGTGCTGTGAGCCTGCGGAACCTGCGTCCGTAGAGCCAAAAGCGAAAGGGATGTATCTCGATGCGGTTTTCGGAAGAGAGGATCCTTTACCTCGCTCGTGAGTCGCTGGTGCGAATCAGGGACGAGCGGCTTGCCGAGATTGGCAACTTTCCGCTCGCGCTGCGGCAGGCGCGCGACATCATCGCCCAATGGGCCGAGAAGGGCGACGAAATCGATGCAGCCGTGCGGCGCAAGATCACCTCGATAAAGCGCGGAATCGTCGAGGGCAGCGCCGAGTGGAATCTGCTCTACCGCCGCTATCGCGACGAAGAGCTGCGCAAGCGGGGTATAGTCCGATGACCTTCGCGCGCAATCCGTTTCGCTCGGCTCGTCGCCGCCGGATTTGGGACCATGGATGAAAGGGAGTTCCTAACGAAGTCAGACGCCTGCCTGGCCAGGGTCGCGGGTTGGCTTGAAGAACTTGACCCGGACGAAATCGATTACAGCACCGGCGACGGAATCGTAACGATCGAATTTCCCGACGGCGAAAGGTTCATCCTGAGCCGCCAATCCGCCACGCGCCAGATATGGCTCGCCGCCGGCGCCCACGGATTTCATTACAATCTCGACGCCTCGGGCCGATGGGTTGACGACAAGGATGGCCATGAGCTTTTCTCCCGCCTGGCCGAGGCGATCTCGAACAAGCTCGGCCATCCGGTCGAGTTCGACCGATAGGCTTTCTCGCCATAT
>JAJYMR010000134.1 GCA_021786815.1 Deltaproteobacteria bacterium | reverse complement strand
GCGAAAGCGCGCGCGCTGTTAATCGATCTTTCATGGTCCGAGGCGAACCCCGATTGATTGAGCCGGGTGCGAAACGGTATCTTTCCGCAAGGGATAAACCGGTGCGCTGTGTCACATGCGTTCCAGCCGCGAAACGGAATTTCTCAATCTGCCTTTCAAGGAAAAGCTGGAGTTCCTGTATTGACTTCCGGCCCGGCAGAAGCGTGACCTGATTCTTTCGGCGCCTGAAGCCGAACGCCTGGTCCAATCCTTCACGCCCGAGACGCTTTTCTACACGCTCAAGGAAATTGGCGCCGCCGACGCGGGCGATCTGCTGAGCCTTGCCCTTCCCGAGCAGGTCAAGTCGCTCGTCGATCTCGATTGCTGGGAAAAGGACCGGCCGAATCTGAACCGGATGCGCGAATGGATCGAGGCGCTCAGCGAAGCGGGACGCAAGCGGCTGGCCGACGGCTTGATGGAACTGGACGTGGAGATGGTTTCGCTGCTGATGCGCGAGTACATCACGGTCCATCGGGTTGACGATCCTTCGGCGGCGGACGACGCGCCCTCGAACCGATACGTTCAGTTCGACGAGCACTACCTGATCGAGTTCATCCGCTACGACGCGATAACCCAGCCGATCAACGACTTCCTCGAAGAGGCGTTCGAGCGCGATTACACGTACTTCACGGCCCTGATGGAGGAGTGTTACTGGGGCGTGCAGGCCGAACTGGAGGAGGAAGCCTACCAGTTGCGCCGCGCCCGGCTTCAGGACCGCGGGTTTCCGGAATACTTCGAAGCGCAAAACGTCTTCGCGTACATCGAGCCGGCCAGGTTCGAGGAGATTCGCCGCGGATACGAGAAACCCAGCCGCGCTGGGCTTTTCGACGACGGCGAGACGATCGCGCCCGACATGGCGCTCGCCACCCCAGGCGGCAATTCCCTGTTCAACGCGGCGCTCACGGCGGGATTCGCCTCCGAGAGCCAGCGCCAGTTGCGCACCGAGATGGCGCTGGTGGCCAACGAGGTGCTGGTCGCGCGGCGAATCGATTTCGGCAACCCCGAGGCGGTCAGGACGGCGATCGGCACGACGCACGATTATCTGAACCTCGGCCTGGAGTATCTTGCGGCCGGCGACCTTTCGAACGCGATCGAGCATCTCAAGGACACGCATCTCAAGCTCCTGTTCCGTCTCGGCGTGAGCCTGACGATCGACCTCAGAAAGCGCGCCGAGATGACTGTCGAACGGCTCGGGCTCGACCCGAAGCGCACGCGAGAGATCGCCTACCTCGACTCGCCCTATCGCGAGGCGCTCGCCGGAATGCTCCAGCGCCAGCCGCGTTTCTACGCGGGTCTCGACGGCTCGGGGTCGCTCGTGATGCGGGATTTCGCCGCGATGCGCGACCTGCATCTTTGCTACGCGATCCTCGACGAGATCGAGGCGATGGGCGAACTGTTGCGCGTGTTTGCCGGGCTGGACATCTCGTCACAGGCGTTTCGTGCGATGGTTGCGGGGACCGAAGTGCGGCTGAGCCAAATCCTGCTCACGGCCTTCGCGCGGATGGCAATCGACGGGCGCATACGCCCGCAGCCGCTCGAAGCGAGCAGGCTTGCGGAACTCAGGCGCGCGGTCATGACCGAGGAGCGTCATCCCGCGGAGATTCGCCCGGAGTTCCGCTCGGCTGTCGAGGCGGCGCTCGCCGAGCGGCTCGACGAGCGAACGCGCGCGCGCAGCGCAAACTTCGTCAATTCGTGTCTGAACGTCCTGGAAGACGAGTTCGGGCAACTCGACCCGGCCGAGACGCCCGACCCGCGCTTTATCCGAAGCGTGATGCTGGCGCGCGGCTAGCTCTTTGGCGAAGACGCCTTGAGCGTGACCGAGTGCTGGCTGCCGTCTCGGCGCACGGTCAGCGTTATGTCCTCGCCTTCGCGCAGTACCGAGAGTGCCCGGTCGAAATCCGGCAGTTGCTTTACTGCTTTGCCGGCTACCGCGGTCACGATGTCGCCGGGGCGTATTCCCGCGGCGTACGCCGCACCCGCCGAGGCCGAAACCAAAAGCCCCGTTCCGGGCTCGATATTGAAATACTTCGCAATCGCCGGCGTTATCTCCTGCACGGTGAGACCTAGTCCGCGCGCCGTGCGAGGCAGGCTCTGGAACGGGCCGAGCGCGAGCGCCGAGCGCGGCCGAAGCAGTTTCGCTTTGACGTAAATCGGTGCGTGGCTTGCCTGGGCAAGCGCGATCGCGTCGCTCGGGCGCGCATCGACAACATAGCGCCCGCCGTCGAGCAGAATCCTTGCGTAGTAAACGCCGTCGCGGACGTCATAGACCACGACGCGATCGACGCGATTGCCGGTGGTGTGCAGGATGTTTTTCAGCAGGTCCAGGGTCAGCGGGCGTGGCGGCTTGATTCCGTGCAGTTCAAGCGCGATCACCTGCGCCTCGCTCTCGCCGATCAGGATCGGCAGCGCACGCCCTCGCGAATCGTCCTCGAGCAGCACGTAGTGGGCGCTGCTCGTCCGATCGAAGCCGACGCTGCCGACGTGCACCCGAACGTCGTCGGACGCGGGCGGCTGCACGCGCTTCTGCGTGCATGCGCAAGCCGCCAGCGCAACCAGCAGGAACGAGGCGCATACAGACCTGACCTTGAAGCGCTTCATCCGAATCAAGAGTTAAGCCCTCGCGGTGCTTTATGCCAAGTGCCGCGAAAGCGAAGAGCCCGGGCCTAGCCGCGAAAGTCCCGCGCGATCACGTAAAGTTCGGAGGAACCCGGCCTTGTGGCGCGCGCCCGGGTCACCTCGACGTTTCCGAAAGCCGCCTCGAAGCGCGAGAGGATCTCCTTGAAGCCGCGCGCCATGAAAACCTTTACGATCATCGCGCCGCCGCGCTTGAGCGTGCGCCGCGCGGCTTGGAGCGCTGCCTCGACAAGTTCGGCGACCTGCGCCTCGTCGCGCTCGGCGATCCCGGTGAGCTTGGGCGCAATATCGCTCGTCACCAGGTCTGCCTGTCCGCCGAGCGCTTCGATAAGCCGCGCGGGAAGCGTCTCGTCGCGGATATCGCCCACCAGCGTCACGACCGGCGGCGGAAATTCCCGGCATGCCACGATATCGACGCCGACCACGCGGCCTTCGGGTCCGACCGCGCGGCCCAAAATCGCGAGCCATCCGCCCGGCGCACATCCGAGATCGAGCACGCGCGCACCGCGCGCGAGCCTCAGGCGATGGAGCAGTTCCTCAATTTTGAAGGCCGCGCGCGAGGGCAATCCCTTCTCGCGCGCCTTGCGATAAAAACGGTCCTGCGGCTCGTACTTCGCCATCGAATGAGCGCCCGCTATGCGCCGAAGTTTCCGACCCCGGCTTTGCTGCCCGCGCCTAACCAGCTATCCTGATTTTCCCCGCAACATCGGGTTTGAACTTCTTCCAGATACCGAAATGCCATCGCTAAGTCTCGACGATTTGAACCCTGCGCAACGAGAAGCGGTTCTCGCCGCCGACGGCCCGATCCTGATTCTCGCCGGAGCCGGCTCGGGCAAGACCCGCGTCATCACCTATCGTATCGCCTACCTGCTGGGTGAACGCAACGTTGCGCCAAACGAGATTCTCGCCGTTACGTTTACGAACAAGGCCGCCGCCGAGATGCGCGAGCGGGTCGCGGCGTTGCTCGGCGAGAACGCCGAGCCGCCATGGATCAGCACGTTTCATTCCGCGTGCGCGCGAATCCTGCGCAAGGAAGCGCGCGCGCTCGGTTACGAGCCCGGGTTTTCGATTCTCGACGAGGCGGACTCGCTTTCCGTGATTCGCGCCGTCATCCAGGAGGCCGCGCTCGCCGACTCGCCCACGCCCGAGCTTGCGCGTGCGCGAATCGAGCAGGCGAAGAACGAAGCGCTCTCACCCGAGCAGGTCGCAGCCGAGGCCGAGAGCGGACCGCACACGGCCTTCGCGCACATCTACCGGCTCTACCAGGAGCGGCTTCGCGCGATGAACGCGATGGACTTCAACGACCTGCTCCTGATGACCTGGCGGCTTTTCAGCGAGCATGCGGAGATTCTCGAGCGATGGCAGCGGCGCGCGCTCCATCTGCTGGTCGACGAGTACCAGGACACCAATCATCTGCAGTATCTGCTGGTGCGGATGCTCTCCGAGCGCTCGGGAAATATCGCGGTGGTCGGCGACGAGGACCAGTCGATTTACCGATGGCGCGGCGCGGACATCCGCAACATCCTCGATTTCGAGCGCGATTTTCCAAGCGCGCGGATCTTCAAGCTCGAGCAGAACTACCGCTCGACCAAGACGATTCTCGCCGCCGCGGGCGCCGTGATCCGCAACAATCGCGAGCGCAAGGAAAAGAATCTCTGGACCGAGAATGAAAGCGGCGAGAAGGTAACCTGGTACACCGGCCTCACCGAACGCGACGAAGCAGATTATGTTGCGCGCGAGATTGCGAGTCTCACCCAGTCCCCAAACACGCGCCCCGCTGACATCGTGGTGTTCTACCGCGTCAACGCGCAGTCGCGCGTGATTGAGGAAGCCCTGGTCCGAAGACGCGTGGCCTACTACGTCGTCGGCGGGATGCGCTTTTATGAGCTGCGCGAAGTAAAGGACCTGCTCGCCTACCTGAGGCTCATCGCCAACCCGGCCGACGCGCTAAGCCTTGAACGGCTCACCGGAGCGCCGCCGCGCGGAATCGGCGCGAAGACCGTGGAGGTGATGAAGCAGCTCGCGGCGCGCGAGGAAATCCCGATGTTCGAGGCGATGGGCCGGCTCGAGACGGAATCGAAAGTCGCGCTCAGAACCGCCAAGCAGGCGGGAACGCTCTACGGCTGGATACGCGAACTGGTGGCGGCCGCGCCGGAGTCGACGGTGCGCTCGATACTCGATCGGGTGCTCGAAAATTCGGGCTATCTCGAATACCTGGGCGGCCTTGCCGACGGTGTATCGCGCCGGCAGAACGTGGCCGAGATGCTGGCCGCGGCAAGCGCCTTCGACAGCGAGCGAGGTCCGGGCGGCCTCCAGGAGTTCCTGGAGCGCGTCGCGCTGGTGAGCGACAGCGATCAGCTCGGCGCGCAGGGCGGACGGGTCACGCTGATGACGCTGCATACGTCGAAGGGGCTCGAATATCCGGTGGTGTTTGTCGCCGGGATGGAGGAAGGGCTGTTTCCGCACGCGCGTTCGCGCGAGAACGATGACGATGTCGAGGAGGAGCGGCGCCTGTGCTACGTCGGTATGACGCGGGCGCGCCGCCTGCTGTACCTGACGAACACGCTCTCGCGCGAGCTTTACGGACAACGCGGCGAAGCGCGCCCTTCGCGCTTCCTTGCGGAGATCGAGCCGGCGCTCCTGCGCAGGATTTCGCCCGAGCCGCCGCCGGCGTCCTTCATCCGTCCGCTGTCCGCGTCCGCGCCTGGCGACTCATACGTGGACCTGGCCGATTCTCAACTGCCGCAGGAGGAACTCGCCGCGGACGGTCTGCGGATCGGCACGAGCGTGCTCCATCCGGCTTTCGGCCGCGGGGTGGTGCGCCGGCGCGAAGGACGCGGCGACAGCGCCAAGGTATGGGTGAACTTCGAACGCGGCGGAGTAAAACTCCTGGTGCTCAAATTTGCCAATCTCCGTCCGATTGCCGACTGATCGCATGTTCCGTATGATCTTTTTCGATGTATCCCGGCAAGGTGCGGACGGGTGGCGGGCCGGGCAGCCGGCGGCGCATGTTCAAGGTGGTTTCACACAAGCCATCACGGTATCTGGTTGCGATAGCTTGCCTGGTGGTTGCGCTTGCCGCCGGCGTTAGCACCGCGCTTGCGTGGAAAGACAGCGACTTCGCCCATCGCCCGCTTTTCGCCTATCCGCTTCCCCACGGCAAGGACAACATCATCGGCAGCCTTCTTACCTATCGGGTCCGCAAGGGCGATACCCTGCTCGACATCGGTCGATGGTTCGGGCTGACGGCGCCTGAAATTTCCGACGCCAACAATCATCTGGACTGGTGGGCGCCGCCGGTGGGACGCAAGATAGTCCTGCCCGACGAGCATATCCTGCCCGACGCGCCTCGCTCCGGAATAATCGTGAACGTTCCGGAACTTCGTCTCTACTATTATAAGGGGCACGTTGTTTACACCTTTCCAGTCGGGCTCGGGCGATACGATTGGCGAACGCCGGTCGGCAAGACTTTCCGCGTAACGAGCAAGCAGCACAATCCGCCGTGGATCGTTCCCGCCGACATCTACAAGGAGCATCTGGAACGCGACGGATGGGCCGACCGTATGATTCCCGGCGGCGATCCCGACAATCCCGAGGGCTTCTGGCGGCTCAATCTGAACCTGCCCCAATACGCGATCCACGGCACGAACAATCCGTGGGGCGTCGGGATGGAAGTGAGCCACGGATGCATCCGGCTTTACCCCGAGGACATCGACCGCCTGTGGCACCTGGTTCCGGTCGGGACGAAGGGGCACATCATTTATGAGCCGGTCAAGTTCGGATGGCGCGGTGGTTCGCTGTACGTCGAGGTTCATCCGGACATCTATAACGAGTATCCGGGGCTGTGGAATGCCGTCCGCAAGATGGTCGTGGAGAAGCATCTGCAGAACTACGTGGACTACGGCAAACTCGAAAAGGCGGTCACCGATAAAACCGGTGTGCCGACTTACATCATGCCGGGTCCGCCGCCTCCGGGCAGCTACAACGGCGAAGTGGAAGCCCTGAGCCACAAGACCAGACCGCCGGGCTGAGGCCGCTCTGTTCGACGGCGCACCCGGTTTCTCCAAAGCCGTTCATCGCGCGCAAGGCCGTCCGTGCGTGACTGTTACGCATCCCGCATCAGCCGTGATTGCGCCACTCAGGACTTCGCCCGACACCGCCTTGCCCGGTTTTCAGACAATCCCATATACTTCCGGCACGACATCGCCAGTTCGATGATTCAGCAACCTCTTTCACCGGATTCGACCGGCATTCGCGGCGAACGAACCAGGTCCGGTCGCCCTTGATGATACGTGCCGTTTCAGAGCCGAGGCAGGATTAAGATGCGACAAGTTCCCTTTCATCGTCCCGCGATGGGCGCGGACGAGGAGCGCGAGGTGCTCGATACGCTTCGTTCCGGATGGATCACTACTGGTCCGAAGGCCAAGCGCTTCGAGCGCGAATTTGCGGAATACGTCGGAGCGAAACGGGCGCTCGCGGTTGCGCACTGCACCGGCGCGCTGCATCTCTCGCTATGGGCTCTCGGAATCGGGCCGGGCGACGAGGTGATTACCACTCCGTTCACGTTCACCGCGACCGCCGAAGTGATGGGCTATCTCGGGGCGCGCCCGGTATTCGTGGATATCGACCCCGGAACCTTCAACATCAACCCGGCCCGAATCGAAGAAGCGCTCGAAAACGGTCATCACGGGCGCGTGCGGGCGATCATGCCCGTCCACTTCGCGGGTCATCCGTGCGACATGGACCGGAT
Source organism: Deltaproteobacteria bacterium (assembly GCA_021786815.1). GTDB lineage: Bacteria > Desulfobacterota > Binatia > Binatales > Binataceae > DTIX01. The sequence goes on along the minus strand of JAJYMR010000134.1, from coordinate 7,636 downwards.
TGGAGCGATTGCGCGCCGCCATGGGCTCGAGATTATCGAGGACGCGGCCCATGCCGCCGGCGCCGTGCGCAATCTCGACGGCCGCGGGATGACACGTATCGGCACGATCGGAAAACTCACCTGTTTCAGCTTCTACGCCACCAAGAATTTCACCAGCGCCGAAGGCGGGATGATCACGACCGAGGACGAGCAACTCGCCGACAAAATAGCCGTGGCGAGCCTGCACGGGATGGACCACGACGCGTGGAAGCGTTACGACAAGAGCGGCTCGTGGTACTACGAGATTCACGACACTGGCTTCAAGTACAATCTCTCCGACGTGCACGCCGCCATCGGTGTTGCGCAGCTCAAGCGCTCCGGCGAGTTCCTTGCCCGGCGCACCGCTATCGCGCGCGCGTACAACGAGGCGTTCCGCGGCGAGCAGGCGCTGCAGACGCCGTACAGTGAATCGGGGATCGAGCATGCGTGGCATCTTTACGTGCTCCGGCTCCGGCCCGAGGCGCTTTCGGTCGGACGCAACCAGTTCGTCGAGATGCTCCGGGCGCGCGGCGTTGGCGTTTCGGTTCATTGCATCCCGCTGCACACGATGCACTTCTACAGGAAGACTTACGGCTATCGCGGAGACGAGTTCCCGGTCGCCCAGGACGTGTTCAGCCGATGCCTGTCGTTGCCGATTTACGCCTCGATGAGTGACGAGGATGTGGCCTACGTGATTGAAACAGTTCTCGACCTGGTCCGGCAGAATCGCCGCTAGCTGCGGCGCCGGACTTCGGGAAGGAGGCTCAAGTGCGGGCACTGGTTACCGGCGGGGCGGGTTTCCTTGGGTCCCATCTGTGCGAAAGGCTGCTCAAGGACGGAGACGAGGTCATTTGCCTCGACAACTACTTCAGCGGCCGGCGCGCCAACGTGCTGCATCTGCGCGACTACGACAACTTCGAGCTTATGCGCCACGACATCGTCGAGCCGATCCTGCTCGAAGTCGACCGCATCTATCATCTCGCCTGCCCCGCTTCGCCCGTCCATTACCAGTACAACCCCGTGAAAACGATCAAGACGAGCGTGATGGGCACGATAAACATGCTCGGGCTCGCCAAGCGCGTGCGCGCACGAATCCTGCTCACTTCCACCAGCGAAGTTTACGGCGATCCCGAAGTGCATCCGCAGACCGAGGACTACTGGGGCCACGTAAATCCCATCGGTGAGCGTTCCTGCTACGACGAGGGCAAGCGCGTCGCCGAATGCCTGATGATGAACTACCATCGGCAGAACAAGGTCGACGTGCGCATCGTCAGGATCTTCAACACTTACGGCCCGCGCATGGCGATCAACGACGGACGCGTGGTTTCGAACTTCTGCGTCGCGGCGCTGAAGGGGGAACCGCTGGAGATTTATGGCGACGGGCAGCAGACGCGCTCGTTCGCGTACGTCGACGACATAATCGACGCGATTGTCCGGATGATGAGGGTCGAGGGCTTGACCGGCCCGGTCAATATCGGCAACCCCGACGAGTTCACCGTCGAGGAACTCGCTCGCCTCACCGTTGAGATCACCGGCAGTTCCTCGCAGATCGTCCGCAGACCCGCGCGCGCCGACGATCCGGTGCGCCGCAAGCCGGATATCACGCTGGCGCGCAAGCATCTCGGATGGGAGCCGAAAGTCGCGCTGCGCGACGGCCTTGGCCGCAGCGTCGGATATTTCCGCAAGGAACTCGGCCTTACGCCCGTCTAGCCGCGCACAGGAAAGCCCGGTGCGCATACCTGCAAAGAAAGCGCGGAGGAAACCGTGGCTACAGCACTAATCACGGGAGCGTCGAGCGGGCTCGGCGAGGAATTCGCACGCCAGCTCGCGCGAGAAAGCTATGACCTGGTTCTGACCGCGCGGCGCGAGGAACGTCTTCGCGCAATCGCCGAAGAGGCCAAATCACTCGGCTCAAAACGCGTCGACGTGATCGCGCTTGACCTTTCGATTCCGGGCTCCGCCGAGGCGCTTCATCGGCGGATAACCGACAAGAGGATCGCGATCGATTACCTGGTCAATAACGCGGGCTTCGGAACGAGCGGCCGTTTCGCGAAGCTTCCGCTCGATCGCGAACTCGAGGAGATCAACCTGAACGTGATGGCGCCGGTTGCGCTCGCGCGCCTGTTCCTGCCCGCGATGGTCGAGCTCAAGCACGGCACCGTCATCAACGTCGCCTCGACCGCCGCGTTTCAGGCGATCCCCTTCATGGCGACCTACGGCGCGACCAAGGCCTTCCTGCTGAGCTTCTCCGAGGCGCTCGCCGAGGAATTGCGCGGCACCGGAGTCGTCGTGACCGCGCTATGCCCTGGGGCGACACGCACTGAGTTTCAGCAGGTCGCCGGGACGGCGGAGTCGGGCCTCCACTCGATCTCCTTCATGGACGCAAAAACGGTTGTCGCGCAGGCGATCGACGCGGCAAAGCGCGGCAAATCGGTCAAAATCACCGGGCTTACCAACTTGCTGCTTGCTGAATCGATAAGGCTTGCGCCGCGCTCGCTTGCCGCGCGTATCGCAGGCTCGATGTTCCGGCGGGAGGAGGATTGAGGAGCGGGCTTGCGCGTGCGCGCCGTGCCGCGCGAAAATGAACCCGGCGCGACGGCCCTGTTTTTTCCGCTCCGTCGCGCGTCTCACCGATGAGAATCCTTCGACCTGCGGCAGCATTCGCGCTTCTGGCGGCGACCTTGACGCTCGCTGGATGCGCGACGACGGCCGCGCCGGTATCGAAGCCGCAACCCGCCGCGGCGCCGGCCTCGCTGACGACTGCGCCCGAGACGCCCGTGCCCCCGCAGGCCAACGACGACTGGAATATTTTTCCCGACCCGACCACCGGCGAGGTTTCCGTCTTCCACAAAGGCAAATACGTCGGAGTGATCACCGGCAACGAGCCCGGCGATCCGCCGATGCCGCACAAGCCGGGCAAGAACCCTCCCCAGCCGCCCGAAGTCAATCCTTGAGCAGGCCGCGTGCGATCACGACCCGCTGGATCTGCGACGTGCCCTCGTAGATCTGAAGCAGCTTCGCGTCACGCATCAGCTTCTCGACCGGATACTCCTTCATGTAGCCGTAGCCGCCGAAGATCTGCACCGCGTTGGTGGTGATTCTCATGCACGCATCGGCCGAGAACGCCTTGGAATAGCTCGAGATCACGTTGGGGCTTTCGCCGCGATCGACCAGCCATGCGGCCTTGTACGTGAGCAGGCGGCTCGCCTCTATTTCGATCGCCATGTCCGCCATCATGAACTGGATCGCCTGGAAGTTGGCGATCGGCTGTCCGAAGGCGTTGCGCTGGCGTGAGTACTTGAGGCATTCGTCGAGAGCGCGCTGCGCGATCCCGATCGCGATTGCGCCTATTTCTGGGCGGCTTCGGTCGAACGTCCCCATCGCGTACTTGAAGCCCTCGCCCTCGCGCCCGACCATCGCGCTTGCCGGGATACGCAGGTCCTCGTAGTAGATTTCGCCGGTGTCGGCGGCGCGCTGTCCGAGTTTGCCGTGCATGCGCCGGCGCGTGATCCCGGGCAGGTTCGCGGGGAACACGAAGCACGAGATCCCCTTGTGCTTGAGCCTCTTGTCCGAGGTCGCAAAGGTGACGTACCAGTCCGCGACCGAGCCGTTGGAGATGAAATGCTTGGTGCCGTTGAGGACGAACTCGTCGCCCTCGCGCCGATACGTCGTGCTCATCGCGGCGACGTCCGAGCCCGCGCCCGGTTCGGTTATCGCGAAAGCGCAGAAGGTGAGCCGTTCGACCAGTTGTCCGAGGTAGGTTTTCTTCTGTTCGTCGTTTCCCGCGATCAGGACGGGAAGCGTGGCGAGGTCGTTGGCGCCGACCGCGTTGGAGATCCCGGCGCATCCGTAATTCAGCTCCTCGACGATGAGCGAAGTGTCGAGCACGCCGAGCCCGGGACCGCCGAGTTCCTTCGGCACCCCGAAGTTCATCAGTCCTGCAGCAAAGGCCTTTTCGCACACGTCGCGCGGGAAGATTTCCTTGTCGTCGTATTCCCGCGCGCGCGGGATTATCTCCTGCTCCGCGAATTTGCGGGCCAACTCTTTCAATTCGCGCTGTTCATCGGTCAATTCAAAGCCAAGCATCCGAAAAATTCTCCTGGTAACCCCGCGACTCGGCGAAAACCGATGCGCGCGGTTTGAACCTTTTGGTTAGCCGAGAGTATGCCGCAAGGAAAGAGCTTTTGTCTCGCGAGCGGACGATTTCCTTGAAAAAAGCGCGAGGCGGGGTTAAGACGCAACTCGGGCTGCGGCATGCGGGCTTCGCGGTCGGCGTCGCTTGCGACGTCGGCGCCAGTGAAACCCGTACCGCGAAAAGGAGAATCCGATGCCGATCACTGTTGTCGCAAAAATCAAGGCCAAAGCGGGGAGCGAGGGTCAGCTCGAGGAGGCGTTTCGCAAGAACATCCCGAACGTGCGCACGGAGCCGGGTACGCTCAGGTACGTGCTGCATCGCTCGGTCAAGGACCCCACAACCTTCGTCTTTTACGAGACCTACCAGGACCAGGCCGCGCTCGAGGCGCACGGCAAGACCCCGTACATGAAGGAACTCGGCGCTGCCATCGGCGCGCTGCTCGACGGCCGCCCGCAGATAGAGATACTGACCGAGATCGACCGCAAGTAATTCTCTCAGGGAGCGCGGACGCCAGCGCCCGCGCTCCGCACAATCCTAATTTAAACCTACGCTTCAAGTTCTGGCCTGGCGCCGGTTTCCGTCCAGCCGCCAGGCCTCGCGAGCCGTCCGGTGCCGACCGTGCGACAAGTCGAAGCGACGGGTTCATAATATCGGACGATGCCGCGAACGATCGTGATGGGCGATCCGCGCTACTTCTCCGTCATCGGAGGCGCCAATCCTCACACTCGGACCGCGTTCGGACTGCGAAAGCGCGTCAATCCGGAACTGGCGCGCGAGCAGTGGCATCGTCTCGCCCGCGCCTTTGTCGCACACGGAGTCGAGGTCTGCGTTATCGAACCGCATCGCGGCCTGAGCGGGCTCGTGTATCCGGCGAACGCGGGCTTTCTCTATCCTCTCACTGGCGCGGGACGCAAGGTTTTCCACCTGAGCCATCTGCTGCCGACGCGCGCGCGAGAGCGCGACGTCTATCGGCCGTTTATCGAGAAAATCGGCTACCCAACCGCTGAAGTTCGCGCGCGTTTCGAGGGCGAAGCCGACTTCTTTCCTGCCGGGCGCTTCATGCTGTTCACCTACGGCGAGGTTGAGCGCCAGCGCTTCGTGCCGCGGGCCGGATGGCCGCCGTGGAAGCGGGTCTACGGCTTCCGGTCCGAGGTCGGTGCGCTCGACGAACTGAGGCGCATCGCGGCGCATCGCGAGATCCTACCGCTCAAGCTCCGTCTCGAAGCGCATTATCACGGCGATACGGTGCTCTGCTCGTTCGGACCCGAGCGCGAGTTCCTACTCGGCTACATGGACGGTCTCGCGCCCGAGTCGCGCGCGGTGCTGCATGACTTCTTCGGCCGCAACCTGGTCGAACTCTCGGAGGCCGACGCGGCGATTTACGCGGCCAACGCGTTCCAGGCCGATTTTAAAGGAAAACTTTACCTTTTCCTGCCCGAGGGCGTCTCCGCAAACCTGCTGCACGCGATTCGCGAGCGCGGTGTCGAGCCGGTGACCGCCGACGTGAGTGAATTTCTCGCCAAGGGCGGCGGCTCGATTAAGTGCATGGTGCTAGATCTTGGGCCGAGCGGCGAGCAGCCGGAAACGGGTGCCGTCTTTCGCGCCGAGCGTTCGTACCAGAAGCTTTACGCTGCGTGATCCGCGCCGTGTGCGCAGCTATCGGGCAATTATCCCATCCTGCGAGATATCCAGAAAAAAGGCCGTCTCATCGGAAAGCCGCTCGGGTCGCGCCTGGCGTAATCGCACTCCGGGCGTGCCGGCGAGCGCCGCGATCAATTGCGGCATCGGGACTTCGCTGAATCCGAGACGGCGCAGATAATCGCCCGCGCCGCATCCGAAAGCGTAGAGCGCTCGCACGCCGCGCGTATGCGCTGCTTTGCGCGCCGCTCCAACGAGCGCCGCGCCCACGCCGCGCCGGCGCATCGAGGCCGCGACGCAAAGCGAGCGCATCAGCGCCGCATCCAGCATCGGCTCAAGCCCGACCACCCCGACCGGCTCATGCCCGAAATACGCGACGAGGTAACATCCCGACGCCCATCCGACACCGTCGGTCGTCATCGCGTTTTCAGCGAGTATCGCACGGACCACCGCAAGGTCACGCGCCTGCTCGACCGTAAGCCGCCCTTCCTCGCGCTTGCTGAGTGGCATCGTCAGGCCTTGAGCGCCCGCCCGCGTATCATCATCCCGCCTGCGCCCTCTTTCATCTTTTCGATACGAAAGCCGGCCGACTCGATTGCGCCTTTGGTGTCGCGGTTCGGATGGCATCCCGCGAACATCCACGCCCACGCCGGATCGACCGCGTCCTGCACCGAGGCGAGCCATCCGGGCCGCGCGCGCACGTGCTCGACGAAATGAAGCTGCCCGCCTGGCCGCAGCACCCGGCGCATCTCGGCAAGCGCGCGATTCGCGTCGGGCACGGTGCAGAGCACAAGACACGAAACGACGGCGTCGAAGCTGCCTGAGGCGAACGGCAGCGTCTCACCGTCGGCGGCGACGAGAGAGATTCGCGCGCGGGAAGCGTTCGCGCGCGGCACCGCCCGCCTCAGCATCTGCCAGTCCGGTTCGAGGCCGACAACTGCGGCGTGTGGGGCGTAATGGCCGAAATTGAGTCCGTTGCCCGCGCCCACTTCAAGAACCCGGCCGTCGAGGCTCGCAACAAGCCGGGAGCGCATCCGGTTCATCCCGCTTTGCGCGCCTAGCCACTCGGCAGGCCTGCTCATCGTTTCGTAAAACCAGGCAAAGACCGGATGCTCACGCGGCACGGGCGACGGCTCCTATTTCTTCGGCGGCGGGAAAAGCTGCTCGCCGGTTTCTTCGTTGACAACCGTTATCGCCTTGACCGGGCATCCGCGCGCCGCCGCGAGGATTGTCGCGTCGGGCGCTCCGGCCGGATTTACGACCTCGGATTTTCCGTCGGCGTCGAGTTGGAACACGGCCGGCGCCGTCTCGACGCAATCTTCGCTCGCGATGCATCGCGCCTTGTTCACCGAAATCTTGAGCGGCATCAGGACCTCCCTTGCGATACCCCAACGCCAATGAAGATAGATTCCGCGCAACCCCACCGGCAAGCGACTGCCGCGGCGCCATGCCTCTCGGCCAGGGAGAGCCGCTGTCAGCGAGGGTGCGTGTGCAGAAACCACCCAATCACAAAGAGCATGAGTGGCACTGTTGGAACGGCACAGGAAACCAGCAGCCCGAGCAAAAACGCCCTTTTGCGAAAAACCACACCCGCATCTCGCGCATGGGAAAACAAGGCGATCTCACAGATCCAGCCGAGCGTGTAACAGAGGTTGCACGCCACCGCGTAGAGGAGCACGCCTAGCACCAAGACTAGCGGCTCCTCCACATCGTCGCCCGGCTTGAGCAGGAGGCTTCCTATCACCTCAAGAGCAAAGATGGATGCGAATCCCGATATGCCAACGAGGAGATTGTAGGGTATGCGGCGAATTTCCCACCACCAGATCACCGCTGCGTTTCCGTCCG
>JAJYMR010000097.1 GCA_021786815.1 Deltaproteobacteria bacterium | reverse complement strand
GCTGCTCGGCTACAAGTGGGAAGAGATTGCCCGGCTTCGCGAGGCGAATGTCATATGAGCGCCGTCCCGGGGCGGACGGCTTCGGAGGTCAATCAAGATGACGATCACAATGGGGACATTGGAAGACCGCGAGCAAATCCGCGAACTGTACGCGCGCTACGCGCACACGATCGACAACGGGCGCTGGGACGAATGGCTCGAATGCTTCACCGAGGACGGCGTTTTTGAGAGCTCGCGCTTCGGACGCCATGCGGGACGCGACGGGCTAAGGCGCTTCACCGCCATCTACAAGGAATCGCTCGGCAGCGCCAAGCCGATCCACATGATGACCAACATGAGCTTCACCGTGGACGGAGAGCGCGCGACGGGCGGATGCTACCTTGCGTATTTCCACTGCCTGAACGGCAAGGCCGCGCTATCGGCCGTGGGCCATTATACTGACCGCCTGCGCAAGGTCGGCGGGCAGTGGAAGTTCGAGAGCCGCAAGGTGGTCGTGGACGGCGCGCTTCCGGAACACGTCTGAGAAAGGCTTCGAGCGCAGATCCGCTGGAAAAGGCCTGCGCGCCGGCGTTTCCGGCGGCTTGCGATGTAAAGGCGGCGCGCTGAAGCGTATTCGCGCAAAAACAAGGCGCGCGCTTCGGCGCGCCGTCGTCCTCAATCCAACATTATTAGAACCGCGCGTACCAGGGAGTTTCGTGCGGCTCATGCACGTGGAACTCGACCTGGAAGTTCTGGAGCAGGGTGTTGTCCGCGTAGCGCAACGCGATCTTTGCCTTCTCGAGATCGGTCTCGGCCTGGGCCTGGTTGCCTTCGGCGCTCACCAGCGAACTCTGGTACTGGAGCAGGTCGTGCGTGGTCGCCATCCCGACCTTGAACTTCACTTGTTCGTCATGTAGCGCCTGGCGCGCGTACTCGGTGGCGTCCCTGGTCGCCTTCACCCTTCGCTGGTCGGCTTCGAGGTTGGCAAGCGCGGTCTCCACCTGAACCGTGGTCTGGTTGAGCATGGCGCGGTACTGTTCGCGCAACTGCTGGTACCCCGCCTTGGCCTGTCCGAGCGCGGCCTGGATCGGCGCGTTATCCATCGGCATCTCCATGACGGCCATGACCGTATAGCTGTAGAAGTGGAACCCGAACATCCTGTTGAGAGCGGCCTCGTACGCGCCACCGAATGGCAATATGAAGCCTGGTGCTCCGGTCGGCGTGGCGCAGTTGGTAGTTCCCCCGAAAGAAGCGGCGCACTCCGTGTACCCGGCGAGCGCGTTGATCCCGAACTCGGAGACGATGGAGAAGTTCGGAAGGAGTTGATTGCGCTGATACTTGACCTGCAGGCGCTGGCTTTGGATCTGCTGGCGCAGAGCGGCGAGCGACGGGCTGTAGCGGACAGCGTTCTCCAGCGAAAGCTCCTCCTCCGTTGCGATCGGTTCCGACGGTTTGGGCTTGTCCGAGGGCACGATCGTCTCAGGAATGAAGGTATTCTTCGGACTGTACATCACGTCTTCGCGCAGCGTGGCGCGCGCGTTCCTGAGAGCGGCCTCGGCCGTGAAGACGTTGGCCTGCGCGGTGGCTTCCGCCGACTGCGCCTCGGTAAGATCGATTGGCGCGAGCGTCCCGACCTGGACGCTGATGCGATTCACCCGCACCAGGTCCTGGTTGAATTTCAAAGCCTCCTGCGCGACGCGCAGATTTTCCCTGGCGGCGACCACGTTCCAATAATCAGTGCCCACCGTCTGTACGATGTTCTCGAGTTGCTGGGCGTAGTTGAACTGGCTCTGAAGCTGCGCCGACTCGGCGAGCCGCACGCTGATGGTCGCGAACTTCCATCCGAAGTTGCGCAGCAGCGGCTGGTTGAGTCCGACCGTGAGGCTCGGCGTGTAGGACGGGTTGACGGTATAAAAACGGTTGTTGGTTATCTCGCGGTCGTTATCAAACAGGATAGTGAACACGCCGTTGGTGAGGCTCAGCGCCTTGTTGACCGCGAAGTTCCAGTCGTAACTCTTGGTGGCAAGCCCGAGACCGCTCACCTCGAGCGGGGTGGTCGCCGGAAGCACGCTCTTTATCTCGTCAAGCGTGACGATGAAGTCGGGATCGAACTGCGCGTTGGCCATCCGGATGCCTTCGATGCCCGCGATCGGGTCGAGGCGCGCAACTTTCACGTTGGGGTTGTCCCTGAGCGCAAGATAGATCGCCTGCTTCAGGGTGAGCCGCTGCGCTTCGTCGTCGATCGAGCCGAAATAGGCTTTGTCGATCGTGCTTTCGGCCGGAACTTCCGAAAGCGGTACCCATTGGCGATACACCAACTGCGGCAGCGACTTAACCGTGTCGCCGTACTCGAAGGCCGCGGCCGAGGAGGGTGGCACGTCGAGGTCGGGTGCGGTTTGCGACTGCGTAATGAATGCCTGAGGGCCGGCCAGCGGCGTCGGAGCCGGCGAGGCCGAGGCGGAGGATGTCGCCAAACTGGTCGCGGCGCGCACTTTTGGCGCCGCGGCAAGCGCGATCGCAAGCGCGGCCGCGATCAGGGCGAGAGCGCCGCGCCCTAGCGGCGGCCGTGCATTTCGTGAATCGTACGCGTGACAGGCATCCACTGGTGATTCCTCCACCCGACCGCCGCGACCCCTACATGTACGCGTACCACGGTGTTTCACCCG
>JAJYMR010000005.1 GCA_021786815.1 Deltaproteobacteria bacterium | reverse complement strand
ATCGCCGCGCGCAACCGGTATCCGCCGCCCGCCGAGCCTAAGCGTGCCCTCGCCCTCCAGGATGTAGAGCGCCTCCTCGTTGGCGGTGTGGTAATGGGCCGGAAATGCGCTCTTGCCCGGCGCGAGTTCGAACAGCGAGCATCCGAGCTTTCGCCCGCCGGCCGCCGCGCCAAGCTGCTTGCGGCGGGATTGGAAATTCCGTCCGTGGCCGGATTCGGTCCACGCCAGTTCGTCCTCATGAACGACAAAGGTTCGCGTTTCCATCGCCGGTCCTCCTTTTCGTATTGAAACAGCCGGAGAAACCACGGGAAATCCGTGCCGATACGAGCCGGAGCCTAGGGCGGGTACGCCACCCTTGCAATCAACATGCATCAAGAAATCGTCAAGATTTATACAGCTCAAAAGCACGCCGCCGGGGCGGAAAAAGAAGGAACTCGACGAGCGAAATCGCGTTCAAATTGCAGGGCGAAAACCCTGTTCCGCCCGATTGCAGCTCATGCGGCGCCGGTCACCACGGGACGCCGTAGCCGGGCGCTCCGTAGGGCCGCGGCGCGTATGGATTGACGCTTCCGTACGGATTTACGTACGGGCTCATGTACGGATTGACCGGATAACTGTAGGTGTACGGGCTTGTGTACGGACTGACTCCGAAGGGGTTCAGCAAGGGAGGATTGCTCCCGAAAACCTGGCCGGCTCCGGTGTTGGTGTCGATCTGCGACTCAACGAAGTTGTTGTGGCGGTCGTAAACCCGGATCGACGCCCGCTTACCGAGCTTGGTGAACGCCACGTCGAAGGAAGTGTATGCGGCAGTGAGCGGGATTGGCTTGACGAGCTTTCCGTCAACGTAAATCCCGGCTCGATAGATGCCCGAACCGGTTATCTGCCCGACCACCTGGTAGGTGTCGGGCGTCGACGTTCCGAGCACGCCGAGAATGTTGACCTGTACGTCGGCCAGCTCCGAGGCGCCATTTGGCCCCTTGAAGCGCGGCCTGCGCACGCCCTTGTGGCTCGGAATCTCGTAGATGTTCGCCGTGCCGGAGGCAACCTCCATCGGCGTCGACCCGCTGCTGACCACGCCGGTATCCGGGCCGATTTCGATAAGCTTCGAATCGCCGGACGAAGACGGCGCCGCGATCGCCATCTGCGGCGCGACGCGGGCCTCGGCCGTGCGTCCGACCGCGTCGGTCACGCGGATCGTGTCCTTGCCGTTGGCGTCGATAAGCTTGAAGTTGAAATTGATACGCTGCTCGGCCTTCGTCGAACCGAGCTGGATCGGGTGCAGCAGGTTGTCGCCTTCGTAAATTCCGGCCGACTGGAGATCCGTGCCGTCGATATAGCCGAGCACCCGCACGCCGCCACTTTCGAACACGCGCGACGTGACCTTGACCACCGGCGCCGGCCCGAGCATCGCGGTCTCCGACGGAGGCGGAGGCACGTCGGGCGCGCCCGCGGCTGCAGCTGCAGCTGCGGCTGCCGCCGGGGGAACCTCCTTCCAATGCGAGGCGGGCACGTCGCGTTCGAGCGCGACGAGCAGCGATTTAAGCTCGGCCCACTGCGCCGTGTTGATCGCCCCGGGATACTGGGCGACCACCTTGTCAACGGACCTGCGGTCCGCGACCAGCGCCGCCATCGCCTGGCCCGCGGCGGCGTTGTCGCTCCTGCCCAGGGCTGAGGCGAGCGATTGGGCATCGCCGGCAAAGCTTGCGATGGCGCCCTGGGCCTCGGAAGCGCCTGGTGCCGAACTCGAGCTTAGCGCGTTCAGCATCGTGAATGCGGTGTCGCTCAGGCGCTGGGCGTCCTGCGTCACATCGGCGCGGACGGCACGCGGAAGTATCGCTACCGCCATCCAGGCCAGCGCGATAACGGCGGCGGCGAATCCTCGGCGATTTACCCGTCGTCCTCTTGAACCGCGGATTTCCGGTTGTGACGCCGTATTCTCACCTCTTCAGGCCTGCTGCTTGTACTTCTCGGCGGTGCGCTTTATCTGCTGTGAGAGCTTAAGAAAGACCTCACCCTCATCGTAGATGAAAAGAGCAAGCGAGCCGGCCACGCCGATTATAAGCCCCAAGAGAAACGCTCCCATTTCTCCCTCCGTCCTTTCAAGTTCATCATACGCCAAATGCGCGTTACGAAAGAACAAGTGAGGGGTCTTGACGTGCATGTGTGAGTTCCGACTGAATTCGGAGCCGGGCACGCATGGAAAGGCTTTCGGCCTTTCGGCGCACCGCCTTGAGCGGCCACTCCCCCATCTGTTAGAACCATTTTTGGTCATCCGATTCAGTTTTATTCCCGCACAGTGAACCATTCCGGCGACCATACCAGCGAAAAAAAAACCTCGCTCGAGCGCGATTATCAGGCGCTCGTCGAGGGCGCAGGTTTTCGCATCCTCGACGACCGGGCCGTGATTCGGATGACCGGGGACGACAGGGTCTCGTTCCTTCACGGGATGTGCAGCGCCGACGTAAGGGGCGCGGAGGCAGGCTCGGTTGTTCCCGGCCTTTTCCTGACCGAGCATGCGCACGTAATCGGCGAGTTTCTTCTGTGGGTTGTTGAGGACGCGCTGGTGCTCGAGATGGAACGCACCGGATGGCCGCGCGCGCACGAGCATCTGGAGCGATTCCTGGTCGCCGACGACGTGGAGTTCGAGGAAACCAGCCTCGGTGTGCTCGACGTCGAGGGACCAGGGGCGGCCGAAGCGATGGGCCGGGCCGGAATCGATGAGGCGTCGGCGCTGAAGCCATGGACCTGCGCGAAAATTCCGGCTGGGCTTGTAGGCTCCGTACCCCGATTGGGAGCGCCGGCGTGCTCGCTTATCGCCGAGCGCGCGCGGCTTGACGAAACGGCCGCCGCGCTTGCTCGCAAGGGCGCGCTCGCGGTGAGCACCGACGCGCTGGAGGCGCTGAGGGTTGCGAACGGAATCGCCCGCGCCGGGGTCGACACGACGGAAAAGACGCTAGCGCTCGAAGCACGGCTGGAACGGGCGATTTCGTTCAGCAAGGGCTGCTACGTGGGACAGGAGACGATTGAGCGCGCAACCGCGCGTGGAGCGCTCAAAAAGCGGATGTTCGGGCTGCGCCTTGCGGGCGCCGTCACGCTCGGAACGGCCCTGACGCTTGACGGCAGGGAGGTCGGACGCGTAACCAGTTCGGCGGTGGTTCCCGGGATGGGGGCGCTCGGCCTTGCGATACTGCATCATAGCGCCTGGACGCCCGGAACAACGCTGGCGGCGCGGTCCGATACGGGAGAAACGCTCACCGCGACCGTAAGCGAGCTGCCATTCGCGCGCAATTAGAGGAAAGCAAGACCGGCGCCTGTCAGGCAGCCGGATGCAAGTCAGGGAAAAGCTGGAGGATAGGACAAAATGGCCAACGTTCTTGGAAAGCGCTACATGTGCGACAAGTGCGGCACCGAAGTGCTGTGCAACAAGGGTGGCAACGGCGCGCTCGAATGCTGCGACGCGGAGATGAAGCTCAAAGAGGCGAAGCCGCTGCCGTCTTCGGACTAAAGGTGGCATTTCCGTTCCGTCGGGATGTGAAACAAGCGCCCAGGGAGGGCCGGGCCGGCGATGACGACTGAAAAGGTCGACCTGGTCCTCCACGAAGGCGCGATTCTGGGCCATCCCGGCAGCGATTCGATTGCGATTTCCGACGGGCGTATCTTCGCCCACGGAAAGTTCGCCGACCTGAAGGGCCTTATCGGCCCGCGCACACATCTGCTGAAGCTGCAGGGGCGAAGTGTCGTCCCCGGTTTCGTCGATTCGCACATCCATTTTCTCGAGTCCGCGGCCGCCGTGACCGGCGCAAGCCTGTGGCGATGCCGCACGGTCGGAGATCTGCTCGCGGAACTGAGGGTCGCGGCCGGCAAGACGCCGCCGGGCAACTGGATGCGGGCGTTCGGATGCGACGAGGCGCTGCTCAAGGAGCGGCGCGGACCCACGCGCGAGGAACTCGACCAGTCGGTGCCCAAGAATCCCCTTCGCCTGCGCCATCAGACCCTGCACGCCTCGTGGCTGAACTCGCGCGCGCTCAAGCTGCTCGGGATCGACGAGCATTCCTTCAAACCGCCCGACGGGGCGGTGATCCATCGCGACGCCGCCGGGCACGCAAGCGGGCTGGTGGTCGGGATGGAACAGTGGATCACCGACCGGCTGCCGCGGGTCACGGCTGCGGAAGCCGAGGCTCGCGCGCGCATAATGAGCCGCGACCTGGCGTCCGCCGGAGTGACCGCTTTCACCGACGCGACAGCGCGCAATGACGCCGCTCAGGTGGAGCTTTTTGCGAAGTTCGTCTCCTCCGGCGCGATCTGCCAGCGCGTTGCGGTGATGCTCGGCGCGCGCCATCTCGATACCGCCGCGCGGGCCTTCGATTCGGCGCGCAAGGCGAATCTTCGTATCGCGGGCGTCAAGTTTCTGCCCGGCCGCGGCGGCTACGAGCGCAAGGCGCTTGGACCGGCGCTCCGCCGCGCGCGTTCGCTCGGGCTTGACTGCGCGTTTCACGCAACCGAACTCGAGGAGCTCGACGCCGCGCTCGAAGCGATGGAAGTCGCCCTGGCCGCCGGCGCAGCAAATGACGCGAACGCGGGTGTGAGCGTCTTTCGGATCGAGCACGGCGGAGTAATTCCGCCCGATTATATCGAACGGCTGCGTGCCGCCGGCGCGTGGGTCGTGACCAATCCGGGCTTTATCTACTATCGCGGCGCGAAGTACGCCGAAGAGCCGGGACTGCTTCCGCATCTCTACCGCCTGCAAAGCCTCAAACAGGCGGGCATCCCGCTTGCCGCCGGAACCGACTCGCCGGTGACGCCCGCAAGACCGCTCGCCGCAATTTCAGCCGCGATCTCGCGCACCGCGCTCGAAGGGATGGAACTCATCGCCGAGGAGCGGCTGCGCGCGGCCGAGGCTTTCGCGCTGTTCAACGCCGACGGCGCCCGTCTTGCGAGGCTTCAGACGGGAACGATGGAGCCGGGCGCGCTTGCCGACCTCGTCGTTCTGCCGAGCGATCCGCTGCGCGCAAACTCCTCCGAGCTGATGAACATGGCGGTGGACATCACGATGGTCGGCGGGCGTATAGTGTATGAACGGGGAAGGCCCGCGGTCGCGAACAGCGCAACCGCCGACCTGCTCAGAAGTTGAGTCAGAAAGAGCGCGTCCGTTTCACCTTTCACTCTTCACGGCCATGATCCGGGAAATTTCCGAAAGGCCGCAGGCTTCGGGCTTCGCGACCGTCCTGTTCGAAAAACGCGACGGCGTCGCATGGGTCACGCTCAACCGGCCGCGGCAATTGAACGCCTACAACATGGCGATGCGCGACGACCTGTTCCAGGTGCTCGACGCGGTGCGCGACGATCCGGAGGTGCGCGCGATGGTGCTGGCGGGAGCGGGAGCAGCGTTCTCGACCGGCGGCGACCTCGCGGAGTTCGGCAGCGCGCCGTCGCCGATAGTCGCGCGATGGGTCAGGTTTCGGCGCGACGTATGGGGCCGGCTCAAGGCGCTTGCGGTCCCGACGGTTGCGGCATGCCACGGCTACACGGTCGGCGGCGGACTGGAAATGGCGCTTTTGTGCGACGTCGCAATCGCGGCCGACGACACGCGCATCTGCCTGCCGGAAACCGGCGTCGGGATGATACCGGGAGTCGCCGGAACGCAGACCGCGTCGCGCCGGCTCGGGCTTGGCCGCGCACTCGACCTGTGCATCACCGGGCGCTGGATTGACGCGGCCGAGGCGCTGCTTGTAGGTTTGGTCGTTGAGGTCGTTCCAGCGGCCCGTCTCGACGCCCGCGCGCAGGAACTGGCGTGCGCGTTGGGCCGTCTCCCAAAGGGGCTTGCTCACGCAATAAAAGTTGCGGTGTGGGAGGGTCTGGATCTGCCGCTGCGCGACGGAATCGAGCTTGAACGGCGTCTTGCCGAGGGACATAAGGTTTCGCCCCGGAACAAACAGATTGGCGCTGGCATGCGCCCGAGGCGCCGAAGTATATCAGCACCGGCTTCTAGGAGGTCACGCGGTCTGTGAACACGGTCAATTTCGTCACGATTCCAGCCTCGATCGTCCCGGATCAGGAAATCGTGGTTTTCGATGAGCGTCGCCTGAACTACGCGCAACTGAGCGACACGGTCGCCCGCTACTGCTCGGTCTTCAAGCAGCTCGGCCTCAAGCCCGGCGACGTGCTCGCCGCGCTCGATACCAACTCCGATCGTTACGTCGCCAGTTACTACGCGGCCGCGAAAGCCGGCCTCACCTTCCTGCCGCTCAACTACCGCGCCAAGGAGCAGGAACTCGAGTACATGATCAATACCGCCGAAACCAGGGTCCTGCTGGTCGGCGATCGCTATCACGAGGTGGTCTCGAAAATCAGCCCTCGCCTTGCCGTCAAACAGTCGCTCGCGCTGGGCGAACACGGCGGCCAGATGCAGCGGCTGGCCGACCTTGCGCAAAAGGCCGACCCCGAGGAGTCCGAAGCCGAGATTGACGACGATGCGGTGTCGGTCCTGATGTACACCAGCGGCACCACCTCGCTTCCCAAGGGCGTGATGCTCCGCTACCGCGACTTCACCGCCTACGTGACCGCCAACGTCGAAATGGCCGACGGAAGCGATCGCGGCGTCGCGCTGGTGTGCGTGCCCTTCTACCACATCGCCGGAACCACCGCGATGATGACCAACATCTGGACCGGCCGTAAGCTCGTGATCATGCCGCAATTCGAGCCGAAAACCTGGCTCAAGCTGGTCCAGAGCGAGAAGGTCACGCACGCCTTCGTCGTGCCCACGATGATGAAGATGGTGCTCGACGATCCGTCGTTCAAAAGCACCGATTTTTCGAGCCTGACCAACCTCGCCTACGGCGGCGCGCCGATGCCGATCCAGGTGATCCGCCGCGCGATCGAGATGTTCCCGAAGAACGTGGGCTTCGTGAACGCCTACGGCCAGACCGAGACGACCTCTTCGCTCACGGTCCTCGGTCCCGACGATCATCGAATCCAGGGAACTGCCACCGAAATCGAGCTCAAGCTGAAACGCCTCAATTCGATCGGCCGCCCGCTGCCCGACGTTGAAATCAAGGTGCGCGACGAGGACGGCAAATTCCTTCCCCAGGGCCAGGTCGGCGAGATCTGCATCCGCACGCCCCGAATCATGAAGGGCTACGCGGGACGCCAGGACGACGCAGCGCTGCCCGAAGGATGGCGCGCCACGGGCGATCTCGGATGGGTTGACGAGGAAGGCTACGTGTTCTTCGCCGGGCGCAAGGACGACATGATCATCCGCGGCGGCGAAAATATCGCGCCGGCCGAAATCGAAACCGTCCTGATGAGCCATCCCGGGGTCGAGGAGTGCGCCATAATCGGCGTGCCGTCGATCGAATGGGGCCAGACCGTCAAGGCTTTCGTCGTGCCGCGCAAGGGTGCGAAGCTGAGCGTCTCCGAGCTTATCGACTTTTGCCGCAAGCGTCTTGCCAGCTTCAAATGCCCCGAGATGATCGACTTTCTCGACGAACTGCCGAAGAACCCGCTCGGCAAGATCCTGCGCAAGGAACTCCGCCAGAGCGCCTGAGCGCGAAGACCGCAGACCGTGACCATGGCTCGCCCGCATAAAAGCGCCACCCGTTCGGCGCCCGGCCATGCCCGCGTCCGGGTAGCCGAGCGCGACGGATGGGTCGAGGCGACGCTCGAGCGCCCGTCGTGCGGCAACCGGATGAACGCCGCGATGGCGGGCGAGCTGATGGAGCTTTTCGAGCGGGTCGAGGATGACGGGAAGGCGCGCGGCCTTGCGATAACCGGCGCGGGCGCGGTGTTCTGCGAAGGCTTCGAACCGGACGTTGACCCGAGCCTGGTCGAATCGTTCGCCGCCGTCTCAAAACCCACGGTCGCGGTCCTGAACGGCGACGCCCGCGACGAAGGACTCGAGTTTGCCCTGGCGGCCGACATACGGCTTGCGACGCGCGCCGCGCGGTTCGCGCTCACGCAGCCGCAGCGCGGCTCGATGCCGCGGTTCGGCGCAACCCAGCGGCTGCCGCGGCTTGCGGGTATCGGCAACGCGCTGCGGATGCTTCTTGCGGACGTCGAGCTCGACGGCGCGGAAGCGGCGCGAATCGGGCTCGTGACCTATCTTTCGGCAAATCGGCGCGAGCTTTCGCGATGCGCTGGCGGCGTCGCCGAGGCAATACTGGCCCGCGCACCCATCGCCGAGAGGCTCGTCAAGGAAGCCGTTCGCAAAGGCTACGACATGACCCTCGATCAGGGCATAAGACTTGAGGAAGATCTCTATGCCCTGCTACAAACCACTGCCGACCGCGCTGAAGGCGTACGGGCATTTTTGGAAAAACGCAAAGCCCTGTTCAAGGGCGCGTGAATATCCTGAAGATTGAGAGAGGAGGCGCCACCGAATCCTAAGATGGCTAATCAGTTGGGAAAGGTTTACATCTGCAGCAAGTGTGGTTCTCAGGTAATCGTGACCAAGGGCGGAGCCGGCACAGTCAAGTGCTGCGGAGCCGCGATGGAACAGAAGAAGTAACCGCCGGGCGCAATCCGCGCATGAGCGCGCGATGGACCCAAGTTCATTCGTAAACGAGCTGCTGCGCGAGAACCAGGAGCTTTTCGCACGGCTTAGGCCCGCCGAAACCCTGGTGGCGGAAGCAGGGCCCGATCTCAGCCCGAAAAGGCTCCTTCGCATCGCGCTCAAAAACGAGCTCGAGGCGAGCGAGATCGCGGCGCTATGGATGCCGTCGGCCACGGGCGCGAGGCTCAAGCTCGCCCTCGCGCGCCAGGCCGGTGACGAAGCGCGCCATTACCGCCTTATCGAGGAGTGGCTTCGCGAACTCGGCGACAGCCTCGCCGGGTTCGACCCGCTCGCCGGCGGTTACAGCCCGATGTTCCGGTACCTGAGCGGGCTTGACACCGACGTCGAGCGGGTGGCCGCGGGACAGTTCACCCGCGAGGCGATCGCGATGGTCAAGAACGCGCAGTTCATCGAATTGTGCGAGAAGGCCGGCGACGAAAAAACCGCCCACCTCTATCGCGAAGTGATTCAGCCCGACGAGCGGTTCCATCACGAGCTTGGCGCGCGGTTTCTCGCCGAGCTTGCGACCGGCGACGACTCGCAGGCTCTCGCGCGCGCCGCGCGCGTGCGCACGCTGGAGCTCGCCGAGGAGCTTCAGTCGCTCGCTTATGCGCGCCAGAAGATCCATCATGCGCCCGGCTGCTGATGCGCCGAACCGGGCGGCCTGGAGACCTGTCGCATGATCGGCACTCTTGTGATCGGGCTCGTGGCCGGATGGCTCGCCGGGCTGCTGATGCGCGGGCACGGTTACGGAATCCTGGTCGATATCCTGCTTGGGCTTATCGGAGCGGTAATCGGACGCTGGATCTTCCGCAGCTTGGGAATTCTCGCGATGGGCGCGGCGGGGCATCTTGCGATGTCAACGGTTGGCGCGATAGCGCTGGTCGCGCTGGTCCACGCGATAAGAAAAATCCTCTAATCCGCCGCGACATCGCATCGGCCTGCCTAGCGGCGAGGCGGCCACGCAAACCGTGAGCGCAAGGAGGTAATATCGCCGATGGAATCGTGGCAGGCGCTCCCGCAAGTCGCGCTCGCTCGTCCCGGCGCGCTCGCTTCACGGTTTGCCGCACTCGGCCCCCGCGACTTGCGCGCCGCCGCACGCTACGTGAACGCACTGCCCTACGGCCGCAGCTTCTCACGCGAGAATCCGGCGCTGGTCCTCGACGAAGGGCGCGGCACGTGCAGCAGCAAGCACACGCTGCTCGCATTGCTCGCCCATGAGCAGGGAATCGCCGTCGAGCTGATGCTCGGAATCTACGAGATGCGCGAGGCGAACACTCCCGGCGTTGGCCGCGTGCTCGAGCGTTACGGAATCCCCGCGCTGCCCGAAGGGCACTGTTATCTACGTTACGCGGGAAAGCGTATCGACATCACCCGCGTCGTAACCGGCGCACGCGCGCCAATCGAGCCCTTTCTTTACGAGGAGACGATTCGCCCCGAGCAGGTCGCCGAGTACAAGGTCGAGCTTCATCGGCGTTTCATGCGCGACTGGCTCGCGCGAAATCCGCTTGCCGGAAATCCGAATTTCGAGCGGGTTTGGGCTATCCGCGAAGAGTGTATCGCCGCACTGAGCGAATGAAGCGCGAAGGACGCGCAACGCTTCCGCCGGAACGCGGTCGATTCGCGGTCAGACGGCGCCAAAACCCTCGCAACTGAAGAGCACCCGCTCCTCGCCGAGCCGCGCCCTGAGCGCGCGCATCAGTTCCGCCTCCGCGCCGGGACGAAACCATCCTTCGTAACCGAGCCGCGCGTGGATTTCACCCATCCCGAGCGCGCGAGAGCGCCGTCCGCCGGCGCCGTCGCCGTCGAAATACGTATCCACGATCACGCGGTCCACGGCATGGTCCACAAGCGCCGCGAATCGCTCCGGATGATTCGGCATCATCGGGGCGATCGCGAACTGGACCGGCACACCCGCGCGCTTCATCGCAAGCGCGGTCCGAAGCCGGCGCTCAACCGAAGGCGAGGTGGGCGTAAGCGCGCGGCGCACCGCGTCATCGTCGGTCTCCAACGTAATCGAGACGAGAACGCGTGGCCCGAGCCATCTCAGCAGGTCGAGATCGCGCTCGACGAGCGGGCTTCGCGTCTGCAGGAGAAGCCTTCTGATCGGATGCCGAATGAAGGCTTCGAGCGCGCTTCGGGTGAGCCCTGCGGTTCGCTCCAACCCCTGGTATGGATCGGTCGCGCTCGACATGAAGACGGTCGTGCCGCCCAACCGCCCGGAGCGCTCGAGCGCGCGAAGCTCGCGCTCCAGCAGTTCGGCCAGGTTGGCCTTCGCAACCACCCAACTTCCCCACGGGCGCCCGCCGCGGCGCGCGATCGCAAGTGTGCGCACGTAACAGAACGGGCATCCGCCCGAATCGCCGAACGCGCATCCGACGTACGGATTGAGCGAGTACGAAAACCCGGCAAGAAATCCTCCCGTCGGGTTCAGCGCGCGCGTGGCCTTCTCGAAACTGTAGGTCCTTGCCGACAACCTATTTCGCGCCGGAAGCGGACGAGTAAAAGGCGAGCGTCGCCGGCGCAACCGAACGGGATTTGCCGTCCTGGGTCGAAACGATCCACAGACTCGGTGGAGGCGCGAGCGGGAGCGCCTGGTGCGGCTCGCCGAGAATCCTCACGCCCGCGTACACGAACTCCTTGGAATCGGGCGACCAGATCGTGTGCGACACGGCGAGCTGGTCGAAGAATCGGTAGGCGAGCGCCTCAAGCTGGGTCGATAGAAAGTTGTCGAGCGTTCTCACCCGCGCGTGCTTCAGGTCGATTAGCTTCCAGGTGTAGTAGGGCCGATCCTCGGGAACCGACACGTAGGCGAGATAGCGCGCGTCGGGCGAGAAAAAATACGCCAGCACGTTGTCGCGCGTGAGCTGCCTTGTCTTGCCGGTCCCGATGTCGAGCAGATCGATCCCGTGGAATACGCCCTGCTCGCCGATAACCTCGGTCGAAAAGGCGATCTCGCGCGAGTCGGGCGACCATACGAAGCTGCTCATCCCGACCGGCAGGCTTGCGAGCGTGCGCGGATGCGTCCCGTCGGCGTCGGCAACCACGAGATAGGTTTCCGCGGCGAAGTTCGCGATATAGGCGAGATGGCGGCCGTCGGCCGACCAACATGGAGTCTTGAACGGAACCCGGCCCTTGGCGAGCACGCGCTCGACCGTTTGGTTGGTGGGTGTAACGCTGACAAGCTCGATGCTTTCGCCTTCGGAGGGGTCCGCCGCCCGGCTATGGACCAGCAGTTTGCCGGCGTCGCGGCTCCAGTCGAAAAACAGCGGCGCGCCGCTCATCACGATTCTCGCCGGAGCGTGCTCCTTGATTTCCGCGAGAATCAGGCTTAAGCCCTGCCGCTCGTCGAGTAGGAACGACAGGTTCTTTCCATCCGGCGTCCAGGAAATATAGACGACCCTTTGCGATTCGCTGCCGAAGATGTCGAGCGTCTGCCGGGTCTTGAAGTCGTAGCAGGAGATGCCGAAGAGATTGCCGTCGGCGCGCGGGCCCGCCCATGCGAAGGCGAGTTTCGAGCCGTCGGGCGAAAACGTCGGCCATGCGTAGTGGAGCGGGCGCCGCGGCGCAGGCTCGGTTTCCTGAACCAGCCTAAGCGGCGACATCTGCGGGTCGAGTTCCACATGGATGCCGTGCGACGGGCACGTGATGCATAGCGGGCGGTCGCAATCGCCCGAGCAGGCATAGACGTTGTGGTCGGTACCGATGTATGCGATTCGGCCCGTGGGCGCCGCGAGCGCAACCGGCGCAAACCCAACCGCAAACGTGGCAAGCAGCAGGAAAAGCGCCGAAACGCAGGCGCCCGGTTTCCAACACCGGCGAGGCATCGTGGCTACAATTGCGCCCGCCATGCGCGCAACGCAAGGAGGCCTGTGCGCCCGGCTCGCGCGGATCGTTGACTTAGAAGCGTCATTGGGCAAATAGTTCAATGCTATGTGGCGCGCGATAATTTGTCTTTGTGCCGCCCTCACGATGGGCCTTCCCGCCGTTTGCCACGCCCAGTCCTACAGCGACGAACGCCAGAATCCCAAACAGTACACCAACGAACAGTCGGAGCCGCTCAGGCTGATGGCCTACTTCGTTGCGCCGGTCGGCTTCCTTCTCGAATGGGGCATAGTCAGGCCTATTCACTATATCGCGACCGACACTTTCCTGGCACCGGCTTTGGGGGGCGATACGAGACCGCCGACATACGTCCCTCCGTTTCCGCCGATGGAGCCGGAGGCAGGATCGACACCGCTCGCGCCTGCCGTCGCATCCGCGTCGGCCGCGCTGCCTCCGACCGAAGTGAAACCGGCCGCGCCTCCATCGGAAGCGCCGAGTCCGCCCGATACGGCGGTATCCAAGCCTTCCAAGCCCGCAACGCCAAAAGCTACGACGTCAACGCCGGCTCAGGCCGTGATACAGCACTGAAACGGCGGCTGGGTGCCAGGCCGGCGCGTCGTTTCCGCCGCGCCAGGGCTCAGTCCCTTTTGGTGACAACCACTTCAAGATATTCGCCGGGGATGACCAGCGTGCCGTCCTCGGCGACGTTGTATTTGTCGAGCAGCGCATAGAGGTCGGCCCTGAGCGCCTCGCGTGCCTCGGGTTCGAGCGCCGCGAACGCCTTCACAATCGGTCCGTAGTAGCTGCTGAAAATCTCGACCCAATGCTCGGGCGACTTGTAGCGGAAGATGAAGTTCCTGCTTTCCGCCGCGACGGTCGCCTTCGAACCGAACAGCTCCTCGAGGTGCGTTCTGTCGCCCCATAGCATCGGCGACTTCGTGCCGGGCGCTGGCGGCACGTATTTACCGATGGTTTTGAACATCTGACCGACGAAGCCCTGAGGCGTCCAATTGGCCATTCCGATCTTTCCGCCGGGTCGGCAGACGCGCACTATTTCGCTCACGGCCTGCTCCTGATTCGGCGTGAACATTACGCCGAACGTTGAAAGGACGACATCGAAGCTCGCGTCCGCGAACGGAAGAGCTTCCGCGTCGGCTTCCTGAAACGTGACCGGCAGGTGTTCGGCCTCGGCACGTTCGCGCCCGCGTTCGAGAAGCGCGCCGACGTAGTCGGTCGAGACGACGTCGGCGAAACGCCGTGCCGCGGCGAGCGTGGCATTGCCGTTGCCGGCGGCGACGTCGAGGACGCGATGGTTGCTGCGGAGATCGACGGCCTCGCAGAGCGTCTCGCCGACGATCTGCAATGTGGCGCCTATCATCGCGTAGTCGCCTGAGCGCCAGGCGGCCTGCTGGCGACTCTTGATTGCGACGAGATCGATTGTGGCTGCGGGAGTGGCGGCGGCTTGAATGTTCATCGTTCCATTCCTTTCCCGTTGGGTTTCGCGATAGCGACGGCCGTGCCGAAGGAGAGGCGCCGGTTCAGCGGAAAAAGGCGTGGGCACGGCCCGCTCGCGATCTTTCCTGCTTTGGATCGCGCAGTTGCGGCGCGACGGGTCGTATCCTAGGCTTTGTCCTGGTGAGCCGAAATGACCGGGCGTCGGTAATTCTTGATACGGCGTCGGGAATTTCCCTTGGTTTGATGGGGCGTCCTGCTCACATGTCCGAGCGTCAGGCGGAGCCGAATGGCGGCTGACGCACTATCCGATGTGCTGAGAACGGTGCGGCTGACCGGCGCGACGTTCTTCGACGTGGTCGCGGCGGCGCCGTGGGTCGTCGAGCAACCGCCGCGTGAGATGATCCTGCGCAAGCTCCTGCCCGGTGCGGAGAATCTGATCGCCTATCACGTCGTAACCGAAGGCCGTTGCTTCGCCAATATCGTCGGCACAGAGCCAATCGCGATCGAAGCGGGTGAGGTCATTGTCTTTACCAGGGGTGATCCGCATGTCATGTCGAGCAGTCCCGGGATGCGCGCCGCGCCCGACGCTAAAAGCCCGCTCGACGCTGCTGGCGCAAGCCAATTGCCGTTCTTCATCAACTGTGGCGGCCGCGGGCCAGCCTCGGCCAAACTTGTCTGCGGCTTTCTCGCCTGCGACGCGCAGCCGTTCAACCCGCTCCTCGACAACCTGCCGCCGGTAATCAAGGCCGCAGAGACCAAGGGCGGCGAGGCGGGCTGGCTCGGCCAGTTCATCCGGCTCGCGACACGCGAATCGGCCGACAAGCGCGCCGGTGGCGAAAGCGTATTGGCCAGACTGAGCGAGTTGATGTTTATCGAGGTGGTTCGCCGCTATCTGGAAGCCCTGCCGGCGGAACAGGCGGGATGGCTTGCCGGTTTGCGCGACCCGTTCGTCGGCAAGGCATTGTCATTGATGCACGGAGATCCGGCGCGCAACTGGACGCTCGAGGAACTCGCCAGGGGCGTGGCGCTGTCGCGCTCGGTGCTGGCGGAGCGTTTCGCCGACCTCGTCGGGATGCCGCCGATGCACTATCTGGCCAGATGGCGAATGCAACTCGCGTCGGGGCTTCTGAGCGCCGGCGGCAATATCGCGAGTATCGCCGAGGAAACCGGCTATGGATCCGAGGCGGCTTTCAGCCGCGCTTTCAAGAAGATGGTCGGGATGCCGCCGGCGGCATGGCGCCGGCGCCTCGCGCATGACGGGCCGCACTCGACGCGGCAAC
>JAJYMR010000035.1 GCA_021786815.1 Deltaproteobacteria bacterium | reverse complement strand
GCCTTCACCCTGTTCCGCGACGTGCACCCTGATTCCGTTGGTCTCGACAAAGCGATGTTTCGGCTCAGCCATGGGAATTTCTCCGTTGATAGCGAGCGTGCGTTACGACGCGTGGGCGCGGCGACTCGAGGCTACACCTTGAGCCGCGTGTAGAAACGTACCGCGTGTAGAAACGTAGTGCGTTCTCCGAGAGCATCGCGCGCTTTGCCTCGGCGTCAAGCCGCGGATGGTTCACGATTATCTCGGCCGCGTCGGGAAAGCGCGCGTCGAAATGGGGATAGTCCGACGCCCACATCAGGCGCGCGACGCCGAGTTGATGCGCGACTTCGGGCAGAAGGTCTTCGTCGGGGTCGAACGTGTAGAAGCATCGCTCGCCGCGCATCTGTTCGGAGGGCTTTCGCGAAAGATGCGGCGTGTGGCGCGCGAAGTGCTCGTAATGCGCGTCCATCCGCTCCGCCCACCATCCGACCCACGAAATTCCGCCCTCGAAAAAACCGAAACGGAGCTTCGGGTATCGTTCGAAAAGCCCTCCGCCGACCACCGACGCCATCGCGCGCATCTGATGCCACACGTGTCCGGTCAGATGCATCAGGAACATGTTGTTGCCGACATCCTGGCGCCCAGGTGCGAACGGTGGGCGATCCGTGCCCCCGTGAAAGCATACGGGAAGGTCGGCGTCCTGACCCGCGCGATAGAACGGATCGAAGTACGGATCGTCGGCGAGCTTTCCGTCGAGATTGCCGAAGGTCATGATGCCGACGCACCATGGCTCGCGCGCGAGATACTCGACTTCGGCGGCGCATCGGCGCATGTCGCGCTGCGGAACGATTCCGACCGCCTTGATACGTTTGGGATATTCCGAGCAGTACTCACCAGCCCATCGGTTGTACGCGCGGGCGAGTGCGGCTTCGAAGGCCGGGTCCTCCGCGGCGCACACCGAAGTCGCCACCGTCGCAAAGCATACCGCGACGTCGATTCCTTCCTTGTCCATGTCGGCGATCCGCTCGCGCGCCGAATAGCCGCCGGCGGGCGAGGCGAGCGGATGGTTTCGGCCGGAGGGAGATTTTTCAAGGCCGGGGCGCTCGTCGGCTTCGCCGAGCGGACGCGCCGACGAGCGCCATTTCGGATACAATGCCGGGACGATTCCGAGGTTGCCCTTGCCAAGCCGTGAAAGTATCTCGTCGGCCCGGGCGCGGAACGCCGGCTCGATATGCGTGCTGTAGAGCGAAGCGGGCTCGGTCACGTGCCCGTCCGCGTCGATAATCATGAAACCCGAGAGCGCCATCGCGACGCGAGCGATTGTCGTTGAGCGGTTACGCTGCTGTCAACGCTCGCTGCACGGGTATGGAGCGCTCGATGCGAAGAATCGTGCCCAATAAAGGCCAACAGAATCATACTGCGCGGGCGCGCCGGAGCGAGAAGCGTTGCCACAGGCGCAAAAGAAATTTACGCTGATTGATCGATAGCTTGTTCTCTCGGCTTTGGGAGGTTGTGGTGATGGATGAGGGGAAGGCCGGGACTCTTCGACCTGGTTTCAACTTGCACGAGTCGGCTTTCAATTTCCGTTTCTTTGCGTGGCTCGTTGCGATTCTGTTAGTCGGCGCGGCCGCGATTGCAATCAGTCCGGTGCGTGCGATGGCGGTGGTGCGTTCGTCGGTCGTCGTGGATGCCGCCACGGGGCGGGTGCTCGAGGCCGAGAATGCCGACGAGCAGACCTACCCCGCATCGCTTACCAAGCTGATGACGCTTTACCTGGCTTTCGACGCGATCGACCACGGAAAACTTCGGCTCGACCAGCGGCTCAGGGTTTCGGCCCATGCGGCGGAGCAATCGCCGACCAAGCTCGGGCTGCGTCCCGGAAGCACGATCAGCGCGCGCTCGGCGATTCTGGGGATCGTGACGCGCTCGGCCAACGACGCCGCGGTCGTGCTGGGCGAGGCGCTGGGCGGAGATGAAGCGAATTTCGCCGAGATGATGAATGCGCAGGCGCGCAGGCTCGGCATGACGCGCACGGAGTTCCAAAATGCGTCGGGTCTTCCGAATCCGGAGCAAAAGACGACGGCGCGCGACATGGCGAAACTGGCCATCGCGCTGATCCACACATTCCCGCAGTACTATCGTTTCTTCTCGGTTCGCTCGTTCCAATTTCACGGCCAGCTTGTTCGCGGCCACGACCATCTGCTCGCAAATTACCCCGGATGCGACGGGCTCAAGACCGGATTCATCCACGCCTCGGGCTATAACCTCGTCAGTTCCGCGGTGCGCGACGGGCATCGTGTGGTCGGCGTCGTGATGGGCGGACCAACCTACGCGAAACGCGACCGCGAAATGGAGCATCTTCTTAATGTCGCGTTCGCCAAGGAGATGGACGGCGCGGCCGTTCCCCTCCGTGTCGCAAATGGCCAGACCGATGGGACGTATCGCGCGGCCAAGGAGGCATCTCGCACCAGCGATCCCCGGGAGTTGGCGCGTCTGACATCCGAGCCGGCGCGTCACGTCTCCGGTGCGCCCCATCGGCGCGAGGTCCTGGTGCGAGCTTCGCGCGATTTCAGCGTGCGAATCGGCGGTGTGTTCCGAAGCATCCGCTACGCGCGCAGGGTTCTGCGCCGCGCGATCCATACCGCGCCGCGTGAGCTTAATGGAGCGCGTTTCGAGGTCCTGAGA
>JAJYMR010000041.1 GCA_021786815.1 Deltaproteobacteria bacterium | reverse complement strand
AGGTGTGGTGAGTAGACCGAACCCGCTTGCGCTTGGCGAATACGCCCGACGCGCCCGGTCGAGTTTCCTTTCGTCGTGATAGCGACATCTCCTGTGAGAGCTATCTTGCGACCGAAAACGGCCAGATCATTGGTGATGAACCGATCCGGACGCTCCAGCACGAATCCATGATCTTGCAGATACGCCGCCCGCAGAAAAATCGGTCCCCTCCCTCCCAGCTCCTCGTTCTTGGCCCGGTAGCCGTCGCCTAATTCAAGGGCTCGCTCTTTGACAAGGCAGCTAAAGGTCGTAACCCGTCGATTCATTGAGACAAGTTACCCGATAGAGCGCAAAAGGGGCTTCCGCTGCGGCAGTCCATCCGCGTTCCGGCCGTCACGCCGCGTAGCGCAGAATCTCGACTTCGGCATGCCGGTCGGCCGCTTCCTGCGCCTTCGCGTAAACCTTCGCCGCGACCGTCTCGTCCAGGTAGTATTCTCCGCAGTTCTGGCAGATCTCCGCCGGCGTGCCCTTGACCAATACGGTCGTCTCTCCCCGGGCCAGCGTCACGGTTACAACACCCGGCCTGGTCTCACCCGTCTTGCAAATTACGCACTTCATTAGGGCCTCCGCGTTTTGAAATCCTCGCTCCAAAGGGCCGGGTCGGGCCGATAAACCGTCACCACGAAACAGGTTCCGCTTGCCGGATCCCGCGCAACAACCAGATGAAGCGGCTCCGTCCGCTCGAAGCCGAGAATGAGCACGCTTGGGAACGGCTGATCGTCCGGATACGACGCAATTATCTCACCCTCCCGTATAATCCGCACAACGGCTTCAGGCGCGACCGACCGTTCGAACATGCGCTCGAAGGCATGGCGCGTGAATCGGACGGCGCTACAATCCATACCCTAACGCCCTCAGGTTCTTGCGGATCGCCTCGTCAAGTTTCCGCGCTTCCGCCATCTGGCCTTGCAAGGCGGCTGTCAGCCGCCGCATCTTCTCGTCGAACGGCTCGCCGTCGTCCTCGATGGCCTCGGCGCCGACGTACCGGCCCGGCGTCAGAACGTATCCATGCGCCGCGGTCTCCTCAGTCGTGGCGCTCTTGCAAAAGCCCGCAACGTCCGCGTACTTGCCCGCGCCCTTGTCGCCGCGCCACGCATGATACGTCGCGGCGATGCGCGCGATTTCGTCGTCGGTCAGTTCGCGATGCACCCGGTCGATCAGCGCGCCCATCTTGCGCGCGTCGATAAAGAGCGTCTCGCCGTGACGGTCGCGCAAACGCTTGTCCCGCTTGTTGCGCGAGAGAAACCACAGGCAGGCCGGAATCTGGGTCGAGTAGAAGAGCTGGCCGGGCAGCGCGACCATGCAATCGACCAGGTCGGCCTCGATGATCTTCCTGCGGATATCGCCCTCGCCGGACTGGTTGGAGGACATGCTCCCGTTGGCCAGCACGAATCCCGCCATCCCGTTCGGCGCGAGATGATGGATGAAGTGCTGCACCCATGCGAAGTTGGCGTTGCCCGCTGGCGGTATGCCGAACCTCCAGCGCGCATCGTCCTTGAGCTGAGCACCGCCCCAATCGCTGTCGTTGAACGGCGGGTTGGCGAGCACAAAATCCGCCCTGAGGTCCTTGTGCAGATCGCGCGTGAAGCTGCTGACGTTCTCGGTTCCGAGGTTGCCGTCGATTCCCCGGATCGCGAGGTTCATCTTCGCAAGCCGCCAGGTCGTGTGGTTCGACTCCTGCCCGTAGATGGAGATATCGCCGATTCGGCCGCCGTGCGCCTCGACGAACTTCTCGCTCTGCACGAACATCCCGCCCGAGCCGCAGCACGGGTCGTAAACGCGGCCCTTGTACGGCGAGAGCATCTCGACCAGCACCCGCACGACGCATCGCGGCGTGTAGAACTGTCCGCCCTTCTTGCCCTCGGCGCTCGCGAACTGAGACAGGAAGTATTCGTAAACGCGGCCCAGAATGTCCTTGGAGCGGTTCTCCTTGTCGCCAAGGCCGATAGTGCCGATCAGGTCGATCAACTCGCCAAGGCGCGTGCGGTCAAGGCCGGGCCGGTTATAGTTCTTGGGCAGAACGCCCTTTAGCGAGCGGTTGTCGCGCTCGATCGCGTCCATCGCGTCGTCGATGAACTTGCCGATCGTCGCCTGCTTGGCGTTTGCCTGGAGGAAGGACCATCGCGCTTCCTTGGGCACCCAGAAGATATTGTCGGCCCGGTATTCGTCGGGATCTTCGGGGTCGGCTCCCTCGCCCTTTTGCGCCAGCAACTGAGCGTGCTTCTCTTCGAAGGCATCGGAGACGTATTTCAGGAATATCAGGCCGAGGACGACGTGCTTGTACTCGGCCGCGTCCATGTTGTTGCGGAGCTTGTCCGCAGCCAGCCACAGCGTCTGCTCGAACCCGAGCGTCGCCCCGTTATTGCCGTTACCGTTGCGTTTGGACTTTCCGCCACCCGCGCGAGCCACTCACTGTGCCCCCTCGGAAAAAGTAGGGAAATCATAGACTAAAACGAGGCCAAGGGGACAGAAGCCGGCCCCGCGATGGCCGACAGCCGCTGGCAACATCGAGTCAACCACTGGGACCGCGCGCCGAAGCCGCGGAAAGCAGACCATCCCGGGTTCGGTGATGCCGAGTCGCCGGATGTCCGAGGGTTCGTTTGAACCTTGGCCGGCGACTTCACGGG
>JAJYMR010000093.1 GCA_021786815.1 Deltaproteobacteria bacterium | reverse complement strand
GCCGGTAAGGTCGACCTCGGCAAGCCTGGCATCCGCCTTTTCTTCAAGTAATACTCGAGCTTTTCGGAAAACCTCCGCTTCGCCGCATCCGCCGCCGATCGTTCCGAACTGGCCGTCGTCGCGCACGAGCATCTTCGCTCCCACCTCGCGCGGCGTCGAACCGCGAACGTTGACGACGGTCGCGAGCGCGAACGGCTTGCCGCGTTCGAGCGCACGTACCGCCTCGGACCAAATCTGCTCGGGGTTCGCCATGCATCGATCAGATTAACAAAACCGTGCTCGGCTAAAAACGCGCGCAAGCTCCCGACCGAAATGCAGCCGGGAGCCGCCTTCCGGTTTCCCGCTAATCCGTGCGAAGCCGATTTGGTGGAAAAGCCGGACGGGACCCGCTGCGGCGGTAAGCGAGGGAGAGGGTATGCTCAGCGGGTCCCGCGGCTATTTCTCCATCGGACGTTCGCGATGCATCCGGGCGCTTTCGGACGCGAGCAGATGGCTGCGGCGCTTTCCGGAGTGGGAAAGACCGTAGCGGCTGATCATCCGGTAAAGGGTCGAGCGCGATACGCCGAGCAGGTCGGCGGCACGCCTGCGGTTTCCCTCGGTCTCCTCAAGAGAGCGAAGCAGCGTCTTCTTGATTACGTCGTCGAGCAGAAGCGGCCATCGATCGTTCTCCTCACCCTCCGGCATCGAGAAGTCGGTCCGCTCGGTACCATTTGCCGTCACATCCGCCGGGGCGCCATCAGCAAACGGATTCTGGCGGTTCACGATACTCTCTGGGAGTTCGGCGATAGAGATGCGGTCGGAGTCGGCGAGCAGGACGGAGGATTCGATGGCGTGGCCGAGTTCGCGGACGTTGCCGGGCCAGGAATGGGCGCAAAGCGCCTCAAGGGCGCGGCGCGAGAGGTAGCGGGCCTGTTTTCCGAACAGGCGGCTGTAGTGCTCGATGAAGTGCCCGGCAAAGGCCGGGATGGCCTCGCGCCGCTCGCGCAGCGGCGGAATGTGGATGGCGGCGGCGTTGAGCCGGTAGTACAGGTCGTCGCGGAACTGCCCCGCGCGCACCATCGCGCGCAGGTCGCGGTTGGTCGCCGCGACCAGCCGGATGTCGACCTTGTAGCTATGCGCCGAGCCCACCGGCTGCACCTCGTGGGTCTCCACCGCGCGCAACAGCTTGGGCTGAAGCTTGAGCGGAAGCTCGCCGATCTCGTCCAGGAACAGCGTGCCCCCGTTGGCCGAGCGGAAGTAGCCCAGCGAGTCCTCGCGCGCGTCGGTGAAGGCGCCCTTGATGTGGCCGAACAGTTGCGACTCGGCCAGCGACTCGACCAGGTTGGAGCAGTTGAAGGTGACGAACGGGCCGTTGGGCGCCGGCCCTATCGAGTGCAGCGCCCGCGCGACCAGCTCCTTGCCGGTGCCCGACTCGCCCTGGATCAGCACCGTCGCCTTGTGCGGGCCAAGCCGCGCGATATTGTGCATCACCCGCCGCAACTGCCCCGACCTGACCAGCATCCCTCCACTGCGCTCCGCTCCCTCCAACAACTCCTCGATGCTCAACCATTCGGCGCCGGAGTTCAGGCACGGGATTTCAGAAGTAACGAAGTTTTTCGGTTCCCTCGGCGCATTCTCCATCTCAATACTCATCCCCTCGGGAGGAAACCATGGGCGCAGGGGCGCCTCCGCCTCTCCCCCCAGACAAGCGGCGGGGGGTATTCGCAGCAAGAGGCGGGCCAGAGAAAACGCCACTTGAAGCAAGAAAAAGCGCCTAGCCACGCATAGAAGAGATACTCGCTCGTGCGACAAATTTTTGTCGGCACGACGTCAAATTGCCAACACTCTGGCAACAGCTTGTCGACAGAACATCCACAACGCAAAACACGAGCTCAAGCGCCCAGAACGTCCGCAAGCACGCGCGCGGGATGGTCGCGTGGGTCGACCCGGTCGTACACGCGCTCGATCCTGCCTTGCTCGTCGATAAGAAAACTCTTGCGCTCCGGATGCTGCGCGCGAAGGTCCTGGCAGGCACCGTATGCCAACGCCGTCGCGCGGCCGCTATCGCTAAGCAGTGGAAACTTGAGCCCAAGCTTTTGCGCAAAAGCGGCGTTCTGCTCCGGCGTGTTGAAACTGGCGCCCAGCACCTGGATACGGTTCTCGTCGTAATACTGCTGATGGTCGCGGAACCCGCGAGCCTCGAGCGTTCAGCCAGGCGTGTCGGCCTCAGGGTAAAACCACAGCAATACCTTTCGCCCGCGGAGAGCTGAAAGGGACACCTCGGTTCCGTCGTGCGACGTCAGACTGAAATCAGGGGCAGCGTCTCCCGCTTTGACCATCGCGAAACCTCCGTGCGAACAGTGCGCGTCTTCGGACGCACTTTGCGACGCGCTCGGCCCGAGCGTAGGCGGGACCACGAAGGCGAGTGCGCCGCGGCTCAGTTCAACAGCGATCGCAGATGCTCGAGCGTGCGTTCTATGGCGATCTTCGCTTCGGCGTCGGGAGCGAGCCCAAGCGCCTGCTCGAACTGGTCTATCGCCTTTAGCACCATCCCCTTGGCCGCGTACAGCCGGCCGAGGTTCATGTAAGGATAATGGCGCGGCTCGTAGCGAGGCGCGGTCTTGGCCCGTTCGAGCCACACGATCGCCTCGTCGAACTCGCCCTTCGCGATGAGGTAGGCGCCGATGTCGTTGTACG
>JAJYMR010000078.1 GCA_021786815.1 Deltaproteobacteria bacterium | reverse complement strand
TGTCAACTGCTCACGGGAAGCGCTAGCGGGCGGTCGTCCGGGCGTGACCTGCCGGCCTTGAGCTAACGCGTTCGGAAAGATCGATGTCGGTTGCAGCGTGCTGGGGCGCCGCTCCGAAGGCTTGGCACGAGAGGGGGAGCTTAAACGTGCGCGGCGACGCGATCTCGGCTTGCCGGAGCCACGGGGCCCGTCCTGACTGTGCTCAACGGCAAGATCGCGTTGGACCGAACGCAAGCTGCCCAACGCGGGAAGCGGCTGTTCCCTGGCCGTCATCCTGAACGGAGGCTGACGGAGTGAAGGATCCGCGCCGGGAGGCCCGGCGCGATTTCATTTTGGCTGTTGCGCGCGAGATTCTTTTCCCTCGCGCGGAGAGCGACGAAGCCGTTTAGCCGTTATCCGTGATGCCACCGGTGTTGCCGACGCCCGCGCACAGCCCGCCGTCAACCACCAGCGCATGACCGGTGACGAACGACGCGTCGTCCGAGGCCAGGAAAAGCACGCACTTCGCAACCTCTACCGGTTGCGCCATCCGGCCGAGCGGATGCAACCGATGCATCGTCTCGCGAATCGCCTCGGTATGCCCGAACGCAAGCGCGACCAGCGGCGTGTCGACGATTCCGGGGCATACGCAGTTCACGCGCACGCCGGCCGGGGCCAGTTCAAGGGCGGCATTGCGGGTGAGGCCCACAACACCATGCTTGGCCGCGTTGTAGGCCGCCAGTCCGATGCTGCCGCGGACACCCGCGACCGACGCAGTATTCACGATCGCGCCGCGCTTCTGCGCGACCATCACCCTGCCCGCGTAACGCAGTCCGTAAAATACGCTGTCCAGATCGACCCGGATCGTCTTCGCGTAGAGCTCGTCGGTGTGTTCCAGCAACGGCGCCGTCAATCCGATTCCGGCGTTGTTGTACATGATGTCGAGCCGGCCGAATTTCTCGACCGCGGTGCGCACCAACCGCTCGACCTGTTTGGGATCGCTGACGTCGGTAGCGACGAAGATGCCGCCCGCCGCCTTGGCGACTTCCTCGCCGGCGCTGTCCGGCAGGTCGCCGACGATGACCCTCGCACCCTCCTGGGCGAATACCTCCACGGTTGCTTTTCCGATACCCGACGCGCCACCAGTCACGATCGCCACGCGATCCGCAATTCTTCCCTGTGCCATTTCTCTACCCCCGTCAAACAATCCGAAAATGCACCCGGCGCCTTATCGCACGGCAGATCCGCAAAAGTAAAGTGATGTTTAATTCAAATGGACAGGAGGATCGCGGCGCGCCGCAGTCGGAGTGGCTCGTTTACTCCGTGGATCATTCGCTGATTCAGACTTTTCCGAGGATGTAAGGGCGTCCCCGGGCGCCGGCCTGAGGTGCGGCGGTGCGGCGCTCTCGACTTTCCGAAGCGACGGCGATATTGCCGAAGATGGGATTGAATCAAATGGACAGGATGAACGCTTGGCGGGCCGGCTGGTTGCTCCTCGGATTTATCCTGACTGTCCCACCCCCGATGCTGAGCAATCAAACCGAAGTCGATCGCAACGCG
Organism: Deltaproteobacteria bacterium; assembly: GCA_021786815.1. Classification (GTDB taxonomy): domain Bacteria; phylum Desulfobacterota; class Binatia; order Binatales; family Binataceae; genus DTIX01. Next base: position 13,866 of record JAJYMR010000078.1, on the reverse strand, counting down.
CCCGAGTCGCAGTGGCTCGTCTACTCGACAGATCAGACCCTGATTCAAAAAGGCACGGGTCCGGCCAAAGAGTTTTCCTCAGCCGAAGAATGCCGCGCGGAAGCGAAGCGCCGGGCCGACTACTGGAAGATGACCGGTCTCGACGTAGTCGAAAAAGAATATCTCCTGGGCAAGTGCATCCCGCGGAACTGAGCTTCTCCGCGGATTGCCATGACGCCGCGCTCAGCGATAGGTCATTCGCTCCAACTGTTCGGGATATCGCGCGCCCTGTACGGAGATTTTTGAGGCGGCGCTTTCGATCTCGCGAAGGTCGTCGCGGGTAAGTTCGACCGCCGCCGTTCCGATATTCTCCTCCAGGCGCTCCAGCTTCGTCGTGCCCGGAATCGGAACGATCCACGGCTTTTGCGCAAGCAGCCACGCGAGCGCGATCTGAGCGGGCGTCGCCTTCTTTCGTTTTGCGATAGTCCCGAGTAGATCGACCAGCCCCTGATTCGCCTTGCGAGCCTCCGCAGCGAAGCGCGGGATGATGTTGCGGATGTCCGAACTGTCGAACGAAGTGTTTTCGTCGATCTTGCCTGTGAGGAATCCTTTGCCGAGAGGACTATACGGAACAAAGCCGATCCCGAGTTCCTCGAGCGTGGGAATCACTTCCGCTTCGGGGCGTCTCCACCACAGCGAGTACTCGCTCTGTACCGCGGTGACGGGCTGGATTACGTGCGCGCGGCGAATCGTTTGCGCCGCGGCTTCTGAAAGCCCGAAGTGTTTGACCTTTCCTTCCCGAATGAGGTCCTTGATTGCGCCTGCCACGTCTTCGATCGGCACGTCAGGGTCAACCCGATGCTGGTAGAAGAGATCGATCGCTTCGACCCTGAGCCGCTTGAGCGAAGCCTCTGCAACCTGCCTGATGTGCTCGGGACGGCTGTTGAGCCCCGCCCGACGCTGCCCGGTCTCAGGATCGATGTCGAAGCCGAATTTGGTAGCGATCACCACCTGCCCACGAAAGGGCGCAAGCGCTTCGCCGACCAGTTCCTCGTTCACGAACGGGCCGTAAGCTTCAGCGCTGTCGAAGAAAGTGACGCCGCGTTCGACGGCCCCCCGGATCAGCGTAACTCCGCGCTGCTTATCCACTGCCGGGCCGTAGCCAAAGCTCAGTCCCATGCATCCGAGGCCGATGGCCGAAACTTCCAAATTGCTCTTTCCGAGTTTGCGCTTCTGCATTGTTTCTTCACCCTCGCGGTATGGTAGGTTCAGGCTTGGTATTGTTCGTCGCTGACCTTCTCCATCCAGTCGACCGCCTTGCCGCCCAGTTTCTCCACGATTGCGATATGCGACATCGCAGTTCTGGCCGTGGCGCCGTGCCAGTGCTTCTTGCCGGGCGGACACCAGATCACATCGCCGGGACGGATTTCCTCCTTGGGTTCGCCCCAGCACTGCGTCCAGCCGCAACCGGAGGTGACGATCAGGGTCTGCCCGAGCGGATGGGTGTGCCACGCCGTGCGCGCACCGGGTTCGAACGTGACGAGGGCGCCGAACGTGCGCGCGGGCTCGGGCGGGTCGAAGAGCGGATCGATTCGTACCGACCCGGTGAAATTTTCGGCCGGTCCCTTGCGGGAAGGCTCGGAGCCGCTTCGCTTGATCTCCATTTGTGTCTCCCTTCGACTGATTCAGCAGTCTCGGCGACTGCGTTCGATTGTGAGTCTAAAGCGCGTGACAGTGTGCGACTAGGTGGTAGAATCCGCATGAACCCATGAAAGGAATTCATGAATGCCGCGCGAGAACGTCAATGACCTCCTTGCCTTCCTGGCGGTCGCACGCGAGCGGAGCTTTACCCGGGCGGCGGCGAAGCTCGGCGTGTCTCAGTCGGCGCTTAGTCACACGATCGGCGGACTCGAGGAACGGCTCGGTCTTCGGCTGCTGACTCGCACCACGCGAAGCGTCTCGCCCACGCAGGCCGGGGAACGTCTCCTGCAGACGGTCGGTCCGCGGCTTGACGAAATCGAGGCCGAACTCGCGGCCCTGAGTGAACTTCGGGAAAAGCCCGCCGGCACGATTCGGATCACGGCCACCGAGTATGCAGCCGATACGATCCTTTGGCCAAAGCTCGCAAAAGTCCTGCCGGATTATCCCGACATCAAGGTTGAGATCATCGCCGAACAGGGCCTGACCGATATCGTCGCGGAGCGCTACGACGCGGGCGTGCGTCTTGGCGAGCAGGTCGCGAAGGACATGATCGCGGTGCGTATCGGGCCGGACATGCGGATGGCGGTCGTGGGAGCTCCGTCGTATTTCGCCAAGCGGTCATCGCCAAGGACGCCGCAGGAATTGATCGGTCACAACTGCATCAACCTGCGCCTGCCCACGCGCGGCGGGTTGTACGCTTGGGAGTTCGAAAGAGGTAAACGCAAACTAAACGTGCGCGTCGAAGGGCAACTCACCTTCAACGGCACCACCCAGATGCTCAACGCGGCGCTGGCCGGATTCGGCCTGGCGTATATACCGGAGGACCTCGCGCGACCGCATCTCGCCAAGGGTCGTCTCAAGCGGTTGCTCGAGGATTGGTGCCCGCCGTTTTCAGGCTATCATCTTTATTACCCGAGCCGTCGCCAAACCACGCCCGCCTTCGCCTTGATCGTTGAAACGCTGCGCTATCCGCGCGGCCTACCGCGTGTCGGTTCGCTACGGCGCCACGCATAAAGCACGTCGGGTTCGCGCTCTTCGTTGTTCGAACCGTCGGTAAATTTGATAGCGGCGAAACCTCGCGCTTCGTAGAACCTGCGCGCACGCGCGTTGCGCTGGAAGGTCCAGAGCGTCAGGCCTTCGGGGCATGATTGCTTTGCGATCGCGAGAAGCCGGTCGCCGATTCCTCGGCCCTGGAAGGCCGGCGCGACGTACAGATGGTCGATGCGATCACCTTCAAGCGCGAGAAATCCAACCACCTGCCGATTCACTTCAGCTACGAAGACTTTTTCGTCGCGCAGAACGCGCCCGGCGAAGTAAGCGATCGTCTCGTCGCGCGAATGAAGAGCGGGCAGCCACGGCATCGCGTTGCGGCGCGAATCGAGATGCACATCGGCGATAGCCCGAGCGTCGTCAGCCCTTCCCTGCCTGATCACGAAATCGCTCATCGTGAGACGCGCGCGGGCGTGCGCGATTTGGGAACGTGGGTAACCGCTCGTCCGCCACAGGCGCGGCTTCGCGTGCCACGCACCAGCGCGTCCAACCCCCTTTGCGGCGCTCCGATAACGGCCAACGCCGCTTTCGCCGCCCGAGTAGCCCGTCAGTCGAAATGCTTTCTCAGGAACGTCGGAATATCCAGTTGCTCCTCGCCGTCCACCAATCGCTCGGGCTCTGCTTTCTCGTCCAGCGTTCGATTGTCGCCCCGCCGTTTGAAGGCCGGGATATCGAGTGTGCTGTCGTCGACCAGGAGTCCCAGCCGCCGCACCGGCTTGTTCGCCGGAAACGTCCGCGCCTGAGCGGGTTGAGTGGGGGCCTTTATCTCCGACGCGTCAACCGGGCGGGTCGGCGCGGCGTTGATCGGCGCGGTGATCGGCGTTCCCGAAGGCGAGTATTTCTCGAATCGCTCGGCGTCGCCGAAACCGGTCGCGATAACCGTGACGCGGATCTCGTCGTCAAGCCGCTCGTCGATCACGGCGCCCATGATGATGTTCGCTTCCTCGTGGGCTTCCTCGTGAATCAGGCTTGCCGCCTCGTTGATTTCGTAGAGCGACATGTCGGGCCCGCCGGTGAAATTGATGAGCAGGCCGCGCGCGCCCTTTATCGAAACGTCCTCGAGCAGGGGGCTGGAAATGGCGCGCTGGGCCGCCTCGACGGCGCGATTCTCGCCCGTGCCGCTCGCCGCGCCCATCATCGCCATCCCCATCTCCGCCATGATCGAGCGCACGTCGGCGAAGTCGAGGTTGATGAGGCCGTGTACCGTCACCAGCTCGGAGATTCCGCGCACGGCCTGGAGCAGAACGTCGTCGGCCTTCTGGAACGCCTCGCGCAGCGACATGTTGCGGCTCGCGACCGAGAGCAGCCGCTGGTTCGGAATCGTGATCAGGGTGTCAACGGCGGCCTTGAGCTCGCGCAACCCGCTGTCGGCCTGGAACATCCGCTTGCTGCCCTCAAACTGGAACGGCTTGGTGACGACTCCAACGGTAAGCGCGCCGACGTCGCGCGCGAGCTTGGCTATCACCGGGGCGGACCCGGTTCCGGTCCCGCCGCCCATCCCGGCGGTCACGAACACCATCTCGGCGTCGGACAGCAGTTCGCGCAGGCGCTCCTCGTCCTCGAGCGCCGACTTGCGGCCTATATCGGGGTTGCCGCCGGTGCCGCGGCCGCGCGTAATCTCCTGTCCGATCTGGACGCGCAGGGGAGCCTGGTTGTTTTGCAGCGCCTGCGCGTCGGTGTTGACCGCGATGAAATCGACGTTGCGGACTCCGGCGACAATCATGTGATTGACCGCGTTGCCGCCGCATCCTCCGGCGCCGATCACTTTTATCCTCGCTCCTGGGTCGGGCTTCCCCACCAACTCAATCATCGCAAGACCTCCTCCACCACTCCCGGCGGACTTGCCGCCTCACCTGGCCGGCTCTTAAGCGGCATCTAAAAGAAATCTCTTACCCAATCCGTTAACCGGGTACGCAACCGGCCCCATCGGCCGAAACGCCCCGGCACATTTCCAACACCGCGCGATTGCCCGAGGTAGAGCAGCAATCCCGCCGCAGTGGTGTACATCGGTTTCATCAGTTCTTCGGGCATGCCTTTCAGGTTGATCGGTAGCCCGCGCCGCACGGGCAGCGTGAAAATCCGCTCCGCAAGCTCCTGCGTCCCTTCGAGCAGCGAACTTCCGCCGACCAGCACCATGCCCGAGGCGAGGTTGTCGGCGACTCCCGAGCGCAGAAGTTCGCGCTGCGCGAGCGAAAAAATCTCTTCCATGCGCGGCTCGATTATCTCGGCCAGGATACGGCGCGGGATCACCCTGGGCTCGCGCCCGCCCACGCCCGGTACCTGCACGTTGTCGTCGCGGCGCACGACCACGCTGGTTGCCACGCCGTAGTCGATTTTGAGCCGCTCGGCGTCGGCGGCCGGCGTTCTCATACCCGCGGCGACGTCGTTGGTGATATGGTTGCCGCCGAGCGGAAGCACCGCGGTATGCATTACCGCGCCCTGGTGGAAGACGATTATGTCGGTGGTGCCGCCGCCGATATCGATGAGCGCGATTCCCAGTTCCCGCTCCTCGGGAAACAGCGCCGCGTCCGCCGAGGCGAGCGGCTCGAAGACCATCTCCGAGGGCGTGATGCCGGCGCGCTCGCAGCATTTGACCAGATTCTGCCCGTAGCTCTGCGCGGCTGTGACGATATGGATGCGGGCTTCGAGCCGCACTCCCGCCATCCCGACCGGATCCCGCACGCCTTCCTGGTCGTCGACCGCGAACTGCTGCGGCAGGATGTGCAGCACCTGGCGGTCGAGCGGAATTGCAACCGCGCGCGCCGCGTCGATTACGCGGTCGATGTCGCGCGGGCCGACCTCGCCGCCGCGCACCGCGACGATTCCGTGGCTGTTGAGCCCGCGGATATGCGCGCCGGCCACTCCGACCGCGACCGTGCCGATCCTCACGCCCGAACTGCGCTCCGCTTCCTGCACCGCGGCCTTTATCGCATCGACCGTCGCCTCGATATTGACGACGATTCCCTTGCGAAGGCCGTTGCACGGAGCGATGCCGAAGCCAAGCAGCGCGATTTCGCCGTCGGCTCCGGCTTCGGCCACGAGCGCACACACCTTGCTCGTCCCGACATCAAGTCCTGCCAGGAGATTTCTCATCGGACGAGCGGCCCCCTCCGTTCAGCCTCGGCGAGCCTGCGCCGAAGCGCGTGCCTGACGGCACGTGCGCGCTTGCCGCCGCTTTTCGGCGTGAGGCGCGCAAGTTCCGTGTTGAACCGGAGCACCGCGAGCCCCGGCGTTGTCATGTCAACCATCCCGATAAGCGCTTCCCTGCCACGCCATCTGCCGAGCACTTCGGCGGCGCGCGAAATCTCAAGCGGCTCACCGACGAGATTTATCCGGATTTCGGTGGGCACGCGGTCGAGGAACAACGCCGCGGTTCCGTCGCTCGAGACGTGCATCTCGGAAATCATCCGGGAAAGCCGCGCTTCGGCGCGCACCAGCATGGCCGCGTAACGCACCAGTTCCGCAGGCGAGGCGTTCTCGACTGCGGAACCGCTCAGAATCGGAACATCCGGCTGCGAGGCTGGCGAAACCGGGCCGCTCAGCCCCTGCCCTGCGGAAAGCGTGTAAAAACCGTCGGAACGCTCAGCGAGCGCGACTGGAAGGAATCCCGAAGTGTCGCTTGAGAGCGGCCTCGGCCGAGCGCCGGGGCGCGCAAAGAACCGCGCGGGAACGATATCCTGTCCGACGTAGCCGGCGAGCGAACCGAGCGGCGCCGCTGCCTCAAGCGCGCGACTTTCCCAGCGGCCAACCGCCGCCGTCGCGCGCGCAAGCAGCGCCCGGCCCGGACCGCTGAACCCGGTCATCATCCCGAGCACGAAGAACGCGCACAGCAGAAGCCCCGCAAGCCGCGGGCTCCACTCCGATGCGTTCTTTCGTTTGCGCTGTCTTACCGCCACCGCCTCACCACCGCATCACCGCGCTACCACTCGCCGACCAGCCTGACCTCCGGCTCGAGCGTCACACCGCTCATGAGCCTGACCCGTTCGCGCGCCGTTTCCATCAGCGCGCGCACATCCTCGGCGGTCGCGCCGCCCAGGTTGACGATAAAATTCGCATGCCGTTCGGAAAACGCCGCGTTGCCGGCGCGCGTACCCTTTAGCCCCGCGTCCTCGAGCAGGCGGCCCGCAAATTTTCCCGGCGGATTCTTGAAGATCGAACCCGCGTTGGGCACTCCGCGCGGCTGGCGCAGGGCGCGCTTGGCGCGGACTTCGAGCACGCGCGCGCGAAGGCTCTCGCGGCATCCGGGTTTCAACTCCAAATCAACGCGCGTAATCGCGAAGCCGGCCGGAAGATGCGTGCGCCGGTAGGCGAATCCAACTTCCTCGGGCGCAAGTGCGCGCCTCTCGCCTTCGAGCGTGACGCCATGCACGCGGGTAACCACCGGCGAAATCTCCCCGCCGAAAGCGCCCGCGTTCATCACCAGCCCACCGCCGACCGAGCCGGGAATCCCTTCGCCGAACTCGAGGCCCGCGAGCGCGCGCTCGACCACGGTTTCAACCAGCACGCCGAAGTCGGCCGCGGCGCCCGCCGTGACGTTGCATCCGTCGATCTCGATCCTGCGAAACCCGTCGCCCAACCGGATGACCAGTCCGCGTATTCCGCGATCGCTGACCACCAGATTCGTCCCCGCTCCAAGCGAAAACACCGGCACGGCGTTTCGATTTGCCGCCGCTTTTGCGAAGCACAATTCTTCCTCGCTCTCGACCGTAAGCAGCAGATCGGCGGGCCCTCCGATACGAAACGAGGTGAACGGGGCGAGGGGCCAGTTGACGCAAAGCCGCTCCCCGAAACGCTCTCCGAGTTGGCGCTCAAGTCCGTTCATGAGGCTTCGCGTCCGCTCCGAGCGCGGCAAGCATCTCCTCGCCGTATTTGTAAACGTCGCCCGCGCCGAGCGTGACCACCAGGTCGTCGGGCGCGGTTTCAGCCGCGAGGCGGAAGGCGGGATGCCGCTCGTCGCCGAGATAGTGGACCTCGAGATGGCCCCGCTTGCGCATCGCTTCGTACAGCCGACGGGACGAGACCTCCGCGATCGGGTCCTCGCCGGCCGAATAGACGTCCATCAGGTAAACCACGTCCGCGTCGTCGAACGCGGCAAGAAACTCGTCAAACAGGTCGCGCAGCCGGGTGTAACGATGGGGCTGGAAGACGGCGACGGTGCGGCGGTGAAACGCCGCGCGCGCGGCGGCAAGCGTCGCCTTCACCTCCTCGGGATGATGCGCGTAGTCGTCGAGCACGATTCGGCCGCCCGCCTCGCCCTTGATTTCGAAGCGGCGATGGATGCCGGAGAACCTGGAGAGCGCGGCCGCCGCCTCCGAGAAGCCGATACCGAGTTCGAGCGCGACCGCGAGCGCCGCAAGCGAGTTCAGCGCAACGTGGCGTCCCGGCGTGGGCACCGAAACGGCTCCCATCGTCTCGCCCTTCCGAACCACGTCGAAGCGCGTTGATAAGCCGTCGATCTCGACCCGCTCGGCGCGCAGTTCGGCGTCGGGAGCAAAACCGTAGGTGACGATCGGCTTTCGCACCATACCGAGCAGCCCGCGCACGTTCGCGCTATCGATTCCGAGCACGGCGCGCCCGTAAAACGGCACCCGGTTGATGAAGTTCGCGAAAGCCTCGCGGATGCGTTCCATCGAGCCGTAATGGTCCAGATGCTCGGGATCGATATTGGTCACAACCGCGATCGTCGGCACGAGCAGCAGGAAGGAAGCATCGCTTTCGTCCGCCTCTGCGACCATGAAATCGCCGCGCCCCAACCGCACGTTGGTTCCGCGCGCGCGTAGGTTTCCACCCACCGCGACCGTCGGGTCGAGGCCGGCTTCCTCCATGATGAGGCCGACGAGGCCGGTCGTGGTCGTCTTTCCGTGAGTTCCCGCGATCGCGACGCCGACCTTCGCCATCCTGAGCAACTCGCCGAGCATCTCGGCGCGCGGGATGACGGGGATCTTCAGTTCGCGCGCATGGCTGACTTCGGGATTGGAAAACCTGACCGCCGACGAGATCACCATCGCGTCGAGCGCGGGCGTTACGTGCGAGCGATGATGCCCGATGCAGACATCGGCGCCGAGTGCGGCGAGCCGGCGCGTGGCCGCGCCTTCCCTCAGGTCGCATCCGCTCACGGCGAATCCGAGCTTCAGGCACAACTCCGCGATTCCGCTCATCCCGGCGCCGCCGATACCGATGAAGTGAAGCCTGCGCTCGCGGGTCATAAGCGTGGCTGTGAGCTGATGGGTCACGCCGCGGCCCTCCCGCCCTGCGCAAGTTCAAAGCACAGATGCGCGATATCGCGAGCCGCGTTCGGACGGGCCGCCTGATGCGCCCGCTGGCCCATTGCGGCCAACGAACCGGAATCGGCGGTTAGCCGTTCAAGCTCGCGCGCAAGGTTCCCTGGTAATCTGTCGTCGTCTTTGACTATCACTGCGCCGCCAAGTCGTTCGAGCACACGCGCATTGTGCTCCTGTTGGCGGTCCCGATGGAATGGATAGGGGACGAATATGGCAGGCCGGGCCGCAAGCGCGAGCTCGGTAACCGTCATCGCGCCCGCGCGGGCGATCACCAAGTCGGCGCCCTTAAGAGCGCTCGCGATATCGTTTATGAACGGAGTGACTTCCGCTTTGAGCGAAAGACCCCGGTAGCCGGCCCTTACCAACTCCTCATCCGCCTCCCCGGTCTGATGGACGACGAGGCAATTTATAACACGATTTGCAGAGATTTTGAAAGCTTCCAGCACGCCAATATTGAGCCGATGGGCTCCGCTGGAGCCTCCTAAAACAAGGATTTGAATCGGACCCTCGGTAACGGCCCGAGGCGCCGGGTCGAACACGAATCTGACCGGGTTTCCGGTCATCGCAACTTTAGAAGAGCTGAAGTACGAAGCCGTCTCGGCGAATCCGACAGAGACCTTTTGCGCGAATCGCCACAATATCCGGTTGGAAAGCCCCGGACGCGTGTTCTGCTCCATCAGAACCATCGGGATGCGAGCGATAATCGCGGCAACTCCGATTGGCGCGGACGCGTATCCACCGGCGCATACGACGACGTCGGGCCTGAAACGGGCGATCAAAGAGCGAGCAAGCGCGATAGCGCGCACAAATTCAGCGAGCGACTTGATTCGCGCGGCAAGTCCGCGTCCGCGAAGGCCGTGCACCTTGAAAAGCTCGTAGCGGTATCCGCTCGCGGGAAGCCATCGCGCCTCGATTCCCGTCGACGTTCCCACGTAGAGCACTTCGGTTTCAGGGCGCTCGCGCATCATCTCCTCTCCAAGCGCGACTGCGGGAAACAGATGCCCTCCGGTGCCGCCACCGGCGATTATCACCTTCATCTGACCGCCGGGCGCCGTCCGAGCGCGAGCAACACCCCGAGCGTCGCCATCGCCATCACGATCGCGCTTCCGCCGTAGCTCACGAACGGAAGCGGAAGTCCCTTGGTCGGGATGAGTCCGACCACGACCGCGATATTGATCAGCGACTGCAGGGTGAGCAACGCGGTAAGCCCAACGGCGAGAAGGCTTGCGAACGAATCGGGCTCGTCATGCGCGATTCGCATCCCGCGGAAAAGTATCACGCAGAAAAGGCCCATCACGACCACGGCGCCCACGATTCCGAATTCCTCGCCGATCACCGCGAACACGAAATCGGTCTGCGCCTGCGGCAGGTAAAACATCTTCTGATGCCCTGCGCCGAGCCCCACACCCCATCCGCCGCCCGCGCCGAGCGCGATGAACGACTGGATTAGCTGAAAGCCCGCTCCGCGAGCGGTTTGCCACGGGTCGAGAAACGCGGTCAGCCGGCGCATCCGGTACGATCTCGCCGTTGCCTCGACCGCAAGCGCGAGCAACGCAACGCCGCCGGTCGCGCCGAGATGCTTAAGGCGCGCGCCGGCCGCGTACAGCATCGCGAACACGATAAGCGCGATCATCACCGTGCTTCCGAAGTCCGGCTGCCTTAACGTGAGCAGCGCAACCGGCGCGACCAGCACAAGAACCGGAAGCACTCCCGACTCGAAGCTGTCCATCCGGTTCTGGCGCCGGCTCAGGAAGTCGGCGAGGAAGAACACGAGCGAGAACTTGACCATCTCGATCGGCTGCCAGAGAAGCGGGCCCACCCGCAGCCATCGCCGAGCCCCGCCGCGCATCACCCCGAGATGCGGAACCCACACGGCCACAAGCATCGCGGCCGAAACCGCCGCGAGCGGAAACACGAGCCGGCGCAATCCGCGCAGAGAGAACTGCGAGAACAGCACCAGGATGAGCAGCCCGACAAAGATGTGCGCGAGATGCAGCTTGAAAAAGTGGAACGCGTCGCCCCGCTTCTCCAGCCCGACGAAATACGTCGTGTTCAGAACCATCAGGCATCCGAGCAGCAGCAACGCCGCCGCCGGAAGCCACAGCCACGGATCGGGACGGCGCTGAGCGACCGCCTCAAAGCGCCCGAACCAGCTTTTGAAATATTTCACCACGCTGGGCATAGTTCCTGAACTGATCGAAACTCGAACAGGCCGGCGACAGCATCACGGTGTCGCCGGGACGCGCGACCCGGGCCGCGAGCCCAACCGCGTCGGCGAGTTCCGCAAGCATCGCGAGCTCGGTCGCGCCGTCAAGCGCCCGGCGCATCGTGTCGCGCGCGGCGCCGATCAGGATCGCAAGTTTAACCTTCTCCGCGAGCGGTTTTCTCAGCGGCGCGTAATCGCCGCCCTTGTCCATCCCGCCCGCAATCAGGACAATCGGCCGCTCGACCGCCTCCAGCGCCTCGACCACCGCGCCGACGTTGGTGGCCTTCGAGTCGTCGATGAAGGTCACGCCGCGCCACTCGCGGACGAATTCGAGCCGATGCGCGAGCGGGCGGAACTCCGCGAGCGCCGCCTCGATCGCCGCGGGCGCCACGCCCATCGCAAGCGCCGCAGCCGACGCGGCCATCGCGTTCGCCAGGTTGTGACGCCCGGGAAGCTTGAAATTAGAGAGCTCGACCCGGCCCTCGCGCCCGCCGATTCGAAAGGCGAGCGCGCGACCCTCGGGCCAGATCGCGTCGTCGCCAGAGGACGGCGCATCAAACCCGAATCCGACGAGCCGCGCGCGAAGCCCGGGAGCGAGCGCCCAGACGTTCGGGTCGTCGCGATTAAGAATCGCCCAGTCGCCGGCGCCCTGGTTCTCGAAGATACGCGCCTTGGCCTGCCCGTAATCGTCGAGTCCCCGGTAACGCTCGAAGTGATCGTCGGTGAGGTTCAGATGCACGGCGACGTGCGGATGGAACGTCGCGATGGTTTCGAGCTGGAAACTGGAGACCTCGACCACGAGCGCGTCGAACTCGCTCTCCGCGGCTTCGATCAGCGGAACGCCGAGGTTCCCGCCAACGAACACGCCAAGGCCCGCGCGTTCCAGAATCCCGCCGAGCATCGTGGTGACCGTGCTCTTGCCGTTGGTGCCGGTTATCGCAATCAGCGGCCCGCGCGCGAAGCGGCTTGCGAGTTCGAGTTCGCCGAGCACGGGGATACCGCGCCGGCGCGCCTCGCTCAGCAGAACGGAATCGGGCGGCACACCGGGGCTTGAGACGACGAGGTCCACACCGTCGAGCCATGCGGGGTCGTCGTCGCCGAGATGGATTTCGCCGGGCGGGAGCTCCGACGTGCCAATGTCCGGACCGCGGTCGCACAGGACGAGCGCGGCCTTGCGCGCGGCGAGGAATCGCGCGGCGGCGCGTCCGGAGACGCCCAGCCCGGCCACCATCACGCGCCTGTTCTCGAACCCGCTCATCGAAGCTTCAACGTGCTCAACGCGAACAGTCCGCAGACGATCGAAATGATCCAGAATCTCACCACCACAACCGTCTCCGGCCATCCGCCGAGCTCGAAGTGATGGTGCAGCGGAGCCATCCGGAAAACCCGCTTGTGCGTGAGCTTGTAATAGTAGCGCTGGATTATGACCGACGCCGCCTCGACCACGAACACGCCGCCGGCCATGACCAGCACCAGTTCCTGCTTGGCGAGCACCGCGACCGTGCCGAGCGCCGCGCCGAGCGAAAGCGCGCCGACGTCACCCATCATCATCGAGGCCGGGTATGCGTTGTACCAGAGAAAGCCGAGCGAGGCGGCGATAAGCGCGGCGCAGAAGATCGCAACCTCGCCGATTCCTTCGATATGCGGGATCTGAAGATAGGTGGCGAACTTGATGTTGCCGGCGACGTAGGTGAACACCCAGTAGCAGAACGCAACCGTCATCACCGGCCCGATTGCAAGCCCGTCGAGCCCGTCGGTCAGATTGACGGCGTGCGACGAGCCGACGATCACGAGCATCGCAAACGGCACATACATCCATCCGAGATTGGGATTGACGTTCTTCAGGAAAGGCACGGTCAGATGGGTGTCGAAGCCGAGGAATCCGAACAGCCAGACGGCCGCGACCAGCGCGATCGCGAAGGACAGCGCGAGCTTGACCGGGCCGCTGAGCCCCTTGCCGCGCCCGCGGCGCAGCTTGAGAAGATCGTCGGCAAGGCCGATCGCGCCGAAACAGACGCTTACGAAAATCGCGACCCACACGTACTGGTCGCGAAGGTCGGCGAGCAGGAGCGTCGCGGCGATACACGAGGCGAGGATCGTCAGGCCGCCCATCGTGGGCGTGCCGGCCTTCTTCTGATGGTTCTGCGGGACCTCGTCGCGGATCGTCTGGCCGATGTGCGCGGCGCGAAACCGCTCGATCAGCACCGGACTCATCGCGAACGAGAGCGCAAGCGCCGCAAGCCCCGCCATCACGGACCTGAAAGTCTCGTAGCGCAGGACGTTCAGAACCGGATGAATGGTGTGGAACGGAAACAAAAACAGATAGAGCATCAGGGTTGGACCCGTCTATTTCAGTGTCCGCGTTACAGCCGTTCAGGCAAGCGCGCCCCGACGCCCATCGAAAATCCGACGACGTTTGCGGCCGCCCGGTTCCGAAATTTTCCTTTTCGACGCGCCGGCGGAACCGGGTTTCCGCCTTCGACACGCCGCTAGGCGCCGAGCCCAGCGGCGATTTCGCGGACGACCTCGCGGTCGTCGAACCTTAGCACGCGGTCGCCGACGAGTTGGTAATCCTCGTGGCCCTTACCCGCAATAATTATCACATCTCCGGGCGCCGCGAGCCCAAGCGCCAGCGCGATCGCGGCGCGG
>JAJYMR010000376.1 GCA_021786815.1 Deltaproteobacteria bacterium | reverse complement strand
CAGCATCGTGCGCGTGGCCGCGTCGAGCGCCCTGGGATGACGCGTCACCGTCCCCTTGAACCGGCGTCCCGGGTATTCGGCGACCGTCACCGTGGCCGGATCGCCATCCTTTATGAACGCGGCGCTGCGTTGCGGAACCTGCGCGTAGATTCTGAGCGGGTTAAGCGTGGCCAGCATCACGACCGGCGTTGTCCCGCTCGTCGGCGTGGTCGATTCCGGGATGAGCGTCCCAGGATCGACGTAGCGCGCCGTGATCATCCCGGAAAATGGCGCCTTTATCACCTCGTAGGACTGCATCGCGAGCAACTGCCCAAGAACCGCTTTGGCCTGAAGCATGCCGGCATGCGATTGGTCGGCGAGTTGGTGCGTGATGACCCCGCTGCGCAGCAGAGCCTGATTGCGCCGGTCCGTGATGGCCTTGAGGTTGTAGTCGGCGCGCGCGTTGGCGACCTGATGGTCCAGTTCGGGAGACTCGATCACGGCCAGCACCTGCCCTTTGCGAACGATGCTGCCCTTATCGACGAATATTTCCTTTAGATAGCCGGCAACCTTGGCGTAGATCGGCGTCTCGACGTATCCATGGACGGTCGCGGGCAGGCTTATCTCGCGCGTTTCCGGCGCAAGCGTCACGCGCGTGACCAGGACGCGCGGCGCGTCGGCCTCGCGGCTGCGATTCGGCTGCGCGCCTTGCCGTCCGCTCCACAATTGCCGGCCGAACATCAGCGCCGCCACCAGTCCGAGCATCAACACAGCGGCACCGAGCGCCTGCAAGCGCCCCCGCGCGCGCGCCGGCGGAACGTCGTTTTTACCGGCCTGGTTCCTCGGACTCTCGTCCATTAAACGACACCTTGCACGCTCTCAAAGCATCTGGAAAGCGTAAGCGCGGCGCCTTTCGGGCGATTCGACCCCGGTCTCAAAGCACGTGGCGGCCGCGCGATCGATTGCGAGAGCCTCGATGAACGCATAAACTTGGTTGCCCCACGCCACGGAAAATGTAACATGGATGGTTCGGGCGGGGTCGTAGTTCAGCCCGGTTAGAACGCCGGCCTGTCACGTCGGAAGTCGTGGGTTCAAATCCCATCGGCCCCGCCAATATCAAATGCTGCCCGAGGCGGCGCGCGCAAGGCTCGAAGGCGCCGTCGGGGCCGCGGATGAGACGAGCTTGAAGCTGACTGAACAGACCAAAAGTGTTTCGAAGGAAAACGCTCTGCGCGCGCGCAATTGGCTTTTGATCGACGCCGACGGACGCGCGCTCGGACGCGTCGCGTCGCGCGCGGCGTCAATTCTGCGCGGCAAGCATCGCCCTGACTTCACGCCCAACCAGGACGCTGGTGATTTCGTCGTCGTGATCAACGCGAGCAAGGTAAAGCTTACCGGCAAAAAGCTGACCGACAAGCTCTACCATCGCCATACCGAGTATCCCGGCGGAATCCGAACCACGTGGGCCGGCCGTCTGCTGGAGACCAAACCCGAAAGGCTGGTCGAGATGGCGGTGCGCGGGATGCTTCCGAAGAACCGGCTCGGGCGGCATCTTTACACCAAACTCAAGGTTTACTCCGGCGCCGAGCATCCGCACGCCGCGCAGAAGCCTGAAATCGTCAAGTTCTGAGCAGGAATCCGATTCCAATGGCAGACAAGAAACAGATCATCTGGGCGACCGGCAGACGCAAGACCGCGGTGGCGCGCGTGCGGCTGATTCCCGGCTCGGGCACGTTTACCGTCAACGAGCGCACGCTCGAGAACTACTTTCCGCGCGACACGTCGCGGATGCGCATCCTGGAGGCGTTCAACATCACCGAGACCGCGGGCCAGTACGACGCGGTGGTCAACGTCCAGGGCGGCGGCGCCGCGGCGCAGGCCGACGCGGTGCGCCACGGGCTTTCGCGCGCGCTGGTGGCGGCGTCGGAAGCGCTTCGCTCGCCGCTGCGCAAAGCCGGTCTTCTGACGCGCGACCCTCGCGAGGTCGAGCGCAAGAAGTACGGACGCCACAAGGCCCGCAAGCGCCCGCAGTACTCCAAGCGCTAATCGCCGGAATTTCGGGCGATCGCCTTTCCATCCTGGAACGAAAGGCGCGGCATCTCCGCCGCGCCTTTTCTTTTTGCGCGGAACGCGCCGGACGCCAGTCGATGCGTGCCAATTCCACCCCGTACCAGCGCGGGTTCAAGGCGCTCAGGATGGCCGGAGAAGCGGATTTTAGCGGGCAGGCTTAATATCCAACCCAGCAACTCGAGACAATAGCGCCGGATTGGGCCAGGTTTTCCGCCATTTTTCGGTGACTGAGAGTCAATCGCCAATCGTCCAAATCGATGGAGGGCAGACACCCGATGAACCCACGCTGGACCCTGATGATGCTGGTTGCCGCGCTCGTATCGATCTGCGCATACGGATGCACGCCATTGGCCGAGAAGTACCCCGCGCTGACGCGCGCGCAGCTTCAGCATGACGTGCGTTTGGGGCGCGAGCGCGAGAACCGCTTCAACACGGTTTACAAGGATCCCGAAAAGTACTCCCGCAAGGAGCGCAATCTCGCGGTGTGGAATCTGCCGCCACTGCCGGTGCCGAAGGAATGTAAGGCGCCGCATACGGCGGGCAAATTCGACTGCATCCGCTACGCCGCCCGCCTCCACGCCCTGCCGTTTTTCATTACCTCCGCGATAATTGCTGGGGAATACGGCGCGAGTGCGGTTCCCTTCCCCGACGGATATTGA
>JAJYMR010000317.1 GCA_021786815.1 Deltaproteobacteria bacterium | reverse complement strand
CGACGAGGCGCGCGCGCTTTACGAATGGAACTACCAGAAACAACTGCTCCGCCTTCAGGCCGACGAGCATCGCGGGCTTGGATGGAACGAAATCTCGGAGCATCTGTTCTCGCGCGAGTATCTGCTCGAACGGCCCCTGCTCAGAGCCATCGCGGCGCATCGCAAGGCCGTTCTTCTCATCGACGAGATCGACAAGGCTGACGAGGAGTTCGAGGCGTTCCTGCTCGAACTGCTCTCGGATTTCCAGGTAAGCATCCCGGAACTGGGAACGATTCGCGCGGTTGAGCGGCCGGTGGTCGTGCTCACCTCGAACCGCACGCGCGAGCTTTCCGAGGCGCTGCGCCGCCGATGCCTCCATCTGTTCATCGATTTTCCCGGAATCGAGCAGGAACGGCGGATAATCGAGCTCAAGGTTCCGGAACTCGATGAACGGCTTGCCGCGCAGGCGGCGCGCTTCATCAATGCGCTTCGCAAGCTCGGGCTCAAAAAGCCGCCGTCCGTCGCCGAAGCGCTCGACTGGGCGCGCGCGCTCGTGCGTCTCGGGGTGCGCGAACTCAACACCGACTCGGTCAGAGCCACGCTCGGCGTGTTGCTCAAGCACGAAGACGACCGCGAAAAGGCCGAGGGAAAAGTCTCCGCGCTGGTCGGACGCTCGGGATGAGCACGCTTCGCGAAGAGCTTCTGCGCTTTATCGACAGGCTTCGCTCGGCGGGCGTCAGGATTTCGGTTGCCGAAACGCTCGACGCGATGAACGCGGTCGCGCTTTCGGGAATCGAGATGGCGCGGATGCGCGAGGCGCTTTCGGCGACGCTCGTCAAGGACGAGTTCGAGCGGCCGATCTTCGACGAGCTTTTCACCGCATTCTTCCGCGCGCCGGGAGAAAAACGCGAAATCCCACGAAGGCGCTCGGGCGACCGGACTTCTGTCGCACCCTCGTCAGCGCACTCACCCGGCGAATCGCCGGACACATCGCGAAGTCCCGAACAGGCCGAGCCGAATCGAGCCGACAAGCCACGCAAGCTGCGCGAAGAGCGCAAATCCAGCACGCCCGCGAAGGAACAAGGCGGCGAGCCCGAGCGCAAGGCCGAAGAGGCCGGCGAGCGGACAGAACGCGCGCATCAAGAGCCGCGCGTCGCGGGCGAGAAACCCGCGCCCGGAATCGAGGCCGGGCGGATTGCGTGGCTTCGCGAAATCGAGCGCACTCCGTTCTCGCGTTACTCGGATCTTGAATACGAGCAGGCGCGCGACGCGCTCAAACCGCTTGCACGGCGCTATCGGGTCCGGCTCGGACGCAGGCTTCGCAGTGCAAAGGCAGGCAGTATCGACTTCCGCCGCACGATCCGCGCATCGATTCAGCGTGGCGGCGCGTTCTCGGACCTATGCTTTCGCGCGCGACGCCCGCGCCATATCGATCTCGTCGTTCTGGCCGACATCTCGGGCTCGGTCAGATACTCGTCCACGCTGATGCTCGAGCTCGTCGCCGGTGCGCAGGCGTATTTTCGCCGCGTGCGACGTTTCGTTTACGTCGATCGGCTTGCGGAAGCCGACTTCGAGGACGGGCACCTGGTGATGACGCCGGCGCTCGATCTTTACGCGCGTTCGGACTTCGGCCGCGTGCTTGGCGAGCTATGGGAGCGGCGCGGCGAACTGCTCAATCGCGCGACGGTGCTTGTGATCATGGGCGACGGCCGCAACAATCGCCGGCCCGCGCGCGCCGACCTGCTGCGCGAAATAGCCAGGATGTGCCGCGCGGTTGCGTGGCTGATAGCCGAGGAGCCGGCGCGATGGGGCACGGGAGACAGCGCGATCCACCAGTACGCGCGCGAGGTTAGCGCGATGGTTCCGTCGCAGAATCTGCACGAGCTGGAAAAGGCCCTGCTCGAAGTAGCCTGAGGCGCGATTCGCGCTCTGACGGCGAAATGTTCATCGCATCGCGGGCGGTCGGCGTGCGGCGCGTGGCTTGACGCCATCGGACTAATTCTTCGCGAGCCGTTCGAGTTCGCCGCGTAGGCCTTCGAGCGCCTTGCGCCGCTGGCTTATGCGCGCTTCTTCCTTTTCGCCCAGTTCCCCGAGGTAGCATCCGCGCTCCGGCAGCCACAGCACCGCACGGTAGGGAAACCCGCGCCTGATTTCCGGATGAACGCGCTCGGCGATGACGCCTTCGATTGCGGCCTCGGCGAGCGACTCGCGCACCGCGCCGTCCTCGCGATAAACCAGCGCCACGGCGGCGCGAATTCGCGCGCTTCGGCGCTCGACCGGAACGCCGCGCATCCGGCGCACAACCTCTTCGGCAAGCTCGCGGTCCGAGGCGTCGATGCCGTTCTCGCCGAGCCATCGATGCGACCGGACACCGGGCGCGCCGTCGAGAGCGTCCACCTCGAGTCCACCGTCGTCGGCAAGTGTCGCGATTCCCGCGCGGGCAAAGTAAAAGCGCGCCTTCAGCATCGCGTTCTCCGCAAACGTCTCGCCCGTCTCTTCAGGGGCTTCGGTTATCGCGACGTCGGAGAGCGAAATCACCTCAAGTGCAACGTCGCCAAGCAGAAGCCGGTACTCGGCAAGCTTGGCCGGGTTGGTGGTCGCAACCAGAAGCTTCTTCATGCGCGCGGGTTGCGGCTGCCGGCCGCGGAATTGGCGCCTTCGGGCTTCGGTTGGTAGGTGAACTTGAGCGCGGCGCGCTCGCGATGCTCTTCAAGGGCGAGCTCGATCAGGCGATCGACCAGTTTCGGCAGCGCAAGGCCCGAGGCCTCCCACAGCTTTGGGTACATGCTTATCGCGGTGAAGCCGGGGATGGTGTTGACCTCGTTGACGAAGATTTCCTTAAGATCGCGCCGGGCCAGAAAATCCACGCGCGCCATCCCGCGAAGCGAAAGCGCCCGGAACGCCTCTATCGCGAGTTTTCGCATCCGCTTGGCGGTTGTCTTGGGCAGCGCGGCCGGAATCCTCGTTTCGGAGCCCTCGGGATCGACGTATTTCGATTCGTAGCTGTAAAACCCATGGCCGCCCTTGATCAGGATTTCACCGACCACCGAGGCTTCGGGACGTTCGTTGCCGAGCACGGCGCATTCCAGCTCGCGTCCTTCGCATGAGGCTTCGAGTAGCGCCTTGCGATCGTACTGAAAAGCGTCGGCGAGCGCGGAGCCGAGTTCGCCGGGACGCGTGACCTTGCTGATCCCGATCGATGAGCCGAGTGCGTTGGGCTTGACGAAGACCGGGTAGCCAAGCTCGCGCGCAAATTTGCGCGAAAGCGCCGGCCGCTCGTCGTGCTCCTTGCGCGTAAGCGCGAAGTATCGGACCACCGGCACTGCCGCGTCGCGCAGCAGCCGTTTCTGCATGTCCTTGTCCATCCCGACCGCCGAGCCGAGAACGCCAGCGCCCACGTATGGGATTCCGGCCAATTCGAGCAGTCCCTGCACCGTGCCGTCCTCGCCGAAGGTTCCGTGCAGCACGGGAAAAACGACGTCGAGAGGGCCGGGAATCGGCGCCGAGAGCGCGGCCCGGGACTTTTCCGCACGCGCGGTGGGAACCAGAACACGGCTGTCAGAATAGGGCAGCAGGGTCACGGGCGTATCGCCGCGCGAAAGAGCGCGGAGATTGGGAGCCGCTTCGGAAAGAAGCTTAAGCGCGTTGCGTTCGAGGTACCACCGCCCGTCGCGATCGATCCCGATCGGCACAACCTCGTACCGCGCCGGATCCATCGCGGACATCACGGTCAGCGCCGAGCGTAGCGATATCTCGTGCTCGCCCGAGCGTCCGCCGAACAGAACTCCTACCCTGAGCCTTTGACTTTGCGACATGTGCGAAGCGATTGCCGTGCGCGCCTATCCCGCGTCAGCGCGCCAACGCGACAATCGCAGCGCCGATTGTGACACGCCCTTGCGGCTGGTTCGAGCGGCCGCGTGCGCTAGACGCGATAGTTGGGCGACTCCTTGGTGATGAACACGTCGTGGACGTGACTCTCGCGCTGGCCCGCTTCGCTCACGCGGACGAACCGGGCGCGCTCGCGCAATTCGATGAGGTTGTTCGCGCCGACGTATCCCATCCCGGCCTGGATTCCACCGACCAGTTGTTCGACGCTCGAGGCGAGCGTGCCGCGGTACGGAACCCGGCCTTCCACGCCTTCGGGCACGATCTTGCCGTCGGGCAGATCGTGCTGCGCGTAGCGGTCGCGCACCCGCTCGCTCATCGCGCCGATCGAGCCCATCCCGCGATACACCTTGTAGGTGCGGCCCTGGAAAAGGACCGTTTCGCCGGGGCTCTCCTCGACGCCGGCGAACAGCGAGCCGATCATGACGGTCGCCGCGCCCGCCGCGAGCGCCTTTACGATATCGCCCGAGAAGCGGATTCCGCCGTCGGCGATTACCGGGATCTGGCGCGGCCTGGCCACCGATACGCAATCCATGATCGCGGTCATCTGCGGCACACCGATTCCCGAGACCAC
The DNA here is from genome assembly GCA_021786815.1 of Deltaproteobacteria bacterium. Taxonomy (GTDB): domain Bacteria; phylum Desulfobacterota; class Binatia; order Binatales; family Binataceae; genus DTIX01. Next base: position 10,995 of record JAJYMR010000317.1, on the reverse strand, counting down.
GCGGGTGGTGCAAATCGAACCGGGGCCGATTCCAACCCGAAGCGCGTCCGCGCCCGCCTCGATGAGCGCATTGGCGCCCTCGGCAGTGGCGACGTTGCCTGCGATTATCTCGATATCGGACGCCTCGCTCTTGGTCGCGCGCAGCGCCTCGATAACGTTGCGCGAATGGCCGTGGGCGGTATCGATCAGGAGCACGTCAACGCCCGCCCGCCTTAGCGCCGCCACTCGCTCCGCGCGGTCCGCGCCCACGCCAACCGCCGCGCCGACCCGAAGCCGTCCGAGCGAGTCCTTGCTGGAATGCGGATGGCGGATCGCCTTTTCCATATCCTTCACGGTGAACATCCCGTGCAGGCGGTTGTGCTCGTCGACGAGCGGAAGTTTCTCTATCCGATGGGCCTGGAGGATCTCCTTGGCCTCTTCAAGGTCGATTCCGGGATGGGCGGTGATGAGCCGCGTCGTCATCACCTCACGCACCGGACGGTCGAGGCGCTTTTCGAAGCGCAGGTCGCGGTTGGTGAGGATTCCGACCAGGCGGTTGTTCTCGACCACCACCGGCAGGCCCGAGATCCGATAGCGCTCCATTATCCGGAGCGCCTCGCCGATTTTCTGCTCGGGATGGACCGTTACGGGGTCGGTTATCATTCCGGCCTCGTGCTTTTTGACGGTCTCGACCTCGGCGGCCTGGCGCTCGATGGAGAGATTGCGATGGACGATGCCGATGCCGCCGAGCTGCGCGAGCGCGATAGCCGTGCGCGACTCGGTGACGGTGTCCATCGGACTCGACACGAGTGGAGTTCGGAGCGCGATACGCGGTGTCAGGACGGTCGAGAGGTCGCACTGCGACGGGAGAACGTCGGAATATTGCGGCAGCAAGAGCAGGTCGTCAAAAGTAAGTCCCTCACGAAGCTCCTGATGCGGCATTTGAACCTCCATTAAAAAAAGAGCCCGCGGCTCTCCCGCGGGCTCGGACTCCCATTATGAAAAAATCGCGGCCTCTTTGAGGACTCGCGCCATACTTTTAATTAACAAAACGTCCGGCGCCGATCAATTCACCCGCCACCGCTAGCGGCCGCACCACACGGGCTTTCGCTTCTCGAGGAACGCGCCGATTCCCTCCTGCGCGTCGGCCGCTATCGCGTTAAGGCTCATGACCTCCTTCGTGTAGTCGTAGGCCTTCGCCTGCTCGAGATCGATCTGCGCGTAGAACGCCCGTTTTCCGAGCGCGACCGTAAGCGCACTCGCCTCGGCGATTCGCCGGGCGAGTTTCTCGGTCTCGGCGACCAGCGCGCCCGCCGGAACCACGCGGTTGACGAGTCCCCACTCGGCCGCGGTCGCGGCGTCGATCGGCTCGCCCGAAAGCAGCATCTCCATCGCGCGTTTTCGTCCGATCGCGCGCGACAGCGCAACCATCGGCGTCGAGCAGAAAAGCCCGATTTTTACGCCGGGCGTTGCGAAGGCCGCGCTCTCGGAGGCGACCGCAAGGTCGCAGCTCGCTACCAGTTGGCATCCGGCCGCAGTCGCAATCCCCTGCACGCGCGCAATGACCGGCTGCGCTATAGCCTGCACCGTCTGCATCAGCTCCGAGCACAACTCGAAAACGCGGCGATAGAAGGCGAGGTCGCGGCCACGCATCTCGCCGAGGTCATGGCCCGCGCTGAAGGCCGGGCCGGCGCCCGCCAGAATTACGACTCGCAGGTCGTCGCGCCGGCCAAGCTTCCGGAGCGTTTCGACCATCTCGGACATCATCGCGACGGAAAGCGGATTGCGCTTCTCCGCCCGGTTCATCGTAAGCGTGGCCATGCCGTCGCGCTCTTCAACAAGCAAATAGGGCTCCGCCATTTGGGTGCCTCCTCGAATCAAGTCTAGGCATCGGCGAAGACGGTGGGCAAATCACGTTTTGGCGCGTCTGGAGCGCGACACGCCATGCGGACTCGCGGGAGATGTCTCGCATGCTGCGCGGCTGCGGCAGCGGGTTGAGCCGTTGTGACCGGATGTCGCCTTGGAGCAGGTTATCGAGCGAAACTGCGGGGCGGAAACAAGGCCCGGGAAAGAGAGAGCCCCCGTTTTCAGGGGGCTCCCCGGTTATTCGAGGCCTGTCAGCCTCGACTTATACCGGCAGCGGATCCGGCATCCCGTGCCAGCCTCCGCGCTAGCGCGCGGAGGGCAAAATCTTTGGTTTTAGGAGTTTGCTACTTGGTCTTCTTTTTCTTTGTGGCCTTTTTCTTCATGGTACTTTTGGCTTTTGGTTTGCTGGCTTTCTTCGCAGCTTTCTTAACTGGCATAGATACCCTCCTCTACGGTCCGCCGCTGCCGGACAAGCACCCGAACTTATTGCGGTGGCCCACTATTCGGGGCTTTACGGCGGCGATTATAGAAACCTGTTCTTAACAAAGCAAGAGATCCGATATCCTTTTTATAAAGAAATTTTAAACTGGGAACTGTCTCGGCATCCGCAAGACTTTTCCCTGATTAGAATGCCGTTCAGGAATTAGCAGTCTTGAACTGACACCGGAGTGGAGTTTACGATGCGAGCGATGGCGGCGTTAAGGGAGTTCCTGTGGAGGCAGTGGCCGAGCCTTATGCTCGCCGCACTGCTTGCAGCCCTCGTCTCGGAATGCCTGCTCGGACCGGGTGGCCCAAAGGATTTGCTCGTTCTTCGCCGCGCCTACGCGCGGCTGGAAGCCAAACGCGAGCGGCTTCAGGCGCAGAACGCGAAACTTGAAACAAACGTTCAGAACTTGCGTTCCAACGACCGCTTCATCGAACGCCTTATCCGCCGCGAGCTCGGCTACACCCGCCCCGACGAACTCGTCTACAAGTTCGTTCCTTCCGCGCCGAACCGCGCCGGCCGCTAGCGCCGCGCGCCGCGCGCTAGAACACCGAGCGCGGCAGGATTCCGTACTCGCGCGCTTCGCGCTCGAGCTGCTCGCGAAAATCGGGATGCGCGATCCCGATGAGCGCGCGGGCCCGCTCGGGAACCGACTTGCCCTTGAGATTGACCATCCCGAATTCCGTCACCACGTACATCACGTCGGTGCGTGGCGTGGTCACGATATTGCCCGGCTCGATACGCGCGACGATCCGGCTCGCGCGCCGGTCCGCGCGTTCGTAGGTCGAGCCAAGGCACAGGAACGCCTTGCCCCCGCGCGAGGCGTAGGCGCCGCGGATGAACTGCAACTGGCCGCCGGTGCCGCTTATCTGGCGGATGCCGGCCGATTCCGAGCAGGCCTGGCCGGAAAGATCGATTTGCGCGGCGTTGCAGATCGCGACCGTGCGCTCGTTTTGCATGATGCGATGGGGAAGGTTGGTGTAATCGACCGGCCCGGCGAAACAGGCGGGGTTGCGGTCGAGAAACCGGTACATCCGCTCGGAACCGGCCGCGAACGTATAAGTCATCTGGTAACGGTCGAGCGTCTTGCGCGCGCCGGTCACCTTTCCGGCCTCGTAGAGATCGACCAGCGAATCGACGAACATCTCGGTGTGCACGCCCAAGTCCCCGACTGCGGACTCGGCGAGAAGCTGGCAGACCGCGTTGGGCATCGCGCCGATCCCGATCTGGATGGCGGCGCCGTTTTCGATCTCGGCCGCAATCAGTTCGGCGACCTTGCGGTCCACGGCCGTCGCGGGCGGATTCTTCAGCTCCGGCATCGCGCCCTCGCCCGCGTCTATCACGTGGTCGACGGCGCTTATGTGCACCGCGTTCTCGACGCCGAACACGTACGGCATCGCCGCGTCGGTCTCGACGATGACCTTTCGCGCGCGCTCGGTTATCGCCTTGTGGTACGTGACCGCCGCGCCGAAATTGAAGAACCCGTGCTCGTCCATCGGCGCGGTCTTGAGGACCGCCACGTCCACCTCGATGAAGCGGCGGTAATAGTCGGGAGCCTCGCCGAAGTTCATCGGGATATGATGGCAGAGCCCGCGATCGTGCATCCTGCGCTCGAGCCCCGAGAAATACCACGAGTGGTCGCGCGGCTGGCGCGCCTCGCGATCGGCCTCGACGGCGGCGCGCGGCCGAAGGGCGAGGGTCCCGCGCACTTTGACGTCGCGCAACTGCCGCACTCTGGCGGCGAGCGCCCTGTCGAACAGGTCGGACTGGCCGAGCCCGAAGCCGTATTCGATCCAGTCGCCGGACTTGACCAGAGCTGCGGCTTGTTCGGCGCCGACGGTTTTGCGTTTGAGTTCTTCGTCGAACGAGTGTTTCATTGGTTCGTCGCCTCTCATCGTTATAAGCGGCTGAAGCGACGCGCGCGGTTCGCGCGGCCGTGCGCCTTGACTGCTTTTACATCATAGGGTTTCCTTCATCGCGTCCTTCATTTCAATGCCAAGCCCAGAGCCATCCAGGCAAGCCACGCAAGCGAATCCGTCGAGCCATTCGGCGCGCCTGATTCTTTTTCTAACGGTTTTCCTCGACCTGCTCGGTTTCGGGATAGTCATCCCGTTCCTGCCGATGTTCGCGTCGAAGCTGGGAGTGAGCGCTTTCGGAATCGGCGCGCTCCTGGCGATTTACTCGGCGATGCAGTTCCTGTGCGCGCCGGTGCTGGGCCGCCTGTCGGATCGGGTCGGCCGCCGCCCGATAATCATGCTTGGGCTGCTCGGCTCGTCGGCGGGCTACCTGATCTATGGTTTCGCGGCTTCGTTCGTGGGGCTGTTCATTTCGCGCATGGTTCACGGCGCGTGCGCGGCTACCGTTTCAACCGCCCAGGCCTATGTGGCCGACACCACGACCGAGGAGAACCGCGCGCGCGGTATGGGGATGATCGGCGCGGCGTTCGGGCTGGGATTCGTGCTGGGTCCCGCGCTCGGCGGCCTGCTCGGCCATTCGAGCCTTCGCGTGCCGGTGTTCTTCGCAAGCGCGCTGACGTTTGCGAATTTCGTGTTCGCGGTGCTGCGGTTGCCGGAATCGCATCGACCCGCGCCGGGCGTGACATTGTCGTTCTCACGGCTGGTCGCGCCGCTGCTTGGCCTGCCGCGCCAGCTCGTGGGGCACCATCTTTCGCGCCTGTTCACGATTGCGTTCCTGGTCACCTTCGCGATCGCGGCCTTCGAGGCAACGTTCGCCCTGATGGTGCCGGCAGCGTACGGATACGGCGCGTTTGGAATCGGCGCGATGCTAGCGTTCGCGGGCCTGATGCAGGCGCTGGCGCAGGGCTACCTGCTCGGCAAGATGGTTGCGCGGCTGGGCGAGGTGCGGGTTCTGATGCTGGGGCTTGCAGCGTTTATCGTGGGCCTTGCGCCGCTGGCGGAGCTGCCTTCGGGCGGTTTCGTTTTCCTCGCGCTCGCCTTGCTTTCGCTCGGCTACGGGTTTGCGAGCCCGGCCGTCGCGAGCATTATCTCGAAGCGTTCCGAACGTCATCTGCAGGGCGAAGTGCTCGGCGTAAACCAGTCGGCGCTTTCGCTCGCGCGGATTTTCGGCCCGCTCGCGGGCGGATTCGCCTATGGAGCGGTGGGCCGGGAAGCGCCATACGCCGGTGGCGCCATTTTCGCGCTCATGGCATTTATACTTGCGCTCGGAGTTGGCGGCGGAAGCGCCTGACCAGGAGCGCAGACGGAGGCTGTCTTGGGCTGGTTACTCGTCCTTCACCTGTTTGGCGTGATCTTCTGGATCGGAAGCCTGCTCTTAATCTCGAGCCTGCTCGGGATGGTGTCGGACGAGGTGGGAGTCGCCAAGGAGCGGTTCATCCTGGTGGCGAGCCGACTGTTTTTCGGCGGATGCAATATCGGTGGGACGATTGCGATTGCTTTTGGAATTCTGCTGATGGTCAGGATGCCGCAGGTGCTCCATGAGAGCTGGTTCCAGGCGAAACTGGTCCTGGTCTTCATGATCCTGCTCGTCCATATCCGCCTGCATCGCAGGATCGTGACGCTCGAGGAAAATCCCTCGGCGGTCACACGAAGCGAATTCCGCGTAATCCACGGACTGATAAGCGCGCTGCTGCTGGGCGTGCTCGCGCTGGCGGTGATCAAACCGTTCTAGCCCGCGCTGGAACTAGAACCGATCCTTCATCTCGCGGGCCCGGGCGAAGATCGCAACCGGGTCCGAGCCGAGCGCCGGGTCCTGGCGTTTCAGCGTCGCCATCAGCTCCGGGCTCGCCGTTCTCAGGAAGGGATTGGTCAGCTTCTCCTCGCCGATCGTCGAAGGCACGGTCCATCGCCCCTGCGCGCGCATCTCGCGCACGCGCTCGTACTTGGCCTTGAGCGCCTGGTTGCCGGGCTCGAGCGTGAGCGCGAAGCGCAGGTTCTTCTCCGTGTACTCATGGCCGCAATAGACGCGCGTGTCGTCGGGTAGTGCGGCGAGCTTGCCGAGCGATTCGAGCATCGTGGCCGCGCCGCCTTCGAAAACCCGTCCGCATCCGCCCACGAACAGCGTGTCGCCGGTGAAGACCGCGCCGAGGCTCGCAAAGTAATAGGCCACGTGCCCGTTGGTATGGGCCGGGATGCCGATGACCCGCGCTTCGAGCGAGCCGACGCGAATCCGGTCGCCGTCCTCGACGGGATTGGTGAGCGCGGGAATCCTTCCGCCCTCGGCGCGCGCGCCGTAAACGCGAAGACCCGCAAGCCGGCGCACGATGTCCTCGTTGCCGCCGCTATGGTCGGGATGCCAGTGGGTCGTTAGCACGGCCACCAGCGAAAGCCCGAGCCCTTCGGCCGCCGCGAGCACCTTGTCGGCCTCGGCACAATCGACCGCCGCGCATTGGCGCGAGGCGTCGTCCGACACCAGGTAGGCGAAATTGTCCGCAAGCTGCGGAACCACATGAATGGCCATCGCGAACCCTCCCTGCGCTTCTCGCCCGCGCCGCCGCGCAGGCCCAAGCCGCTTCAGAACCCGACGATGCTGTAGCCGACGTCCACGTAAACCGTCTGTCCGGTGACGCCGCTGGCCAGTTCGCTCAGCATCGCGGCCGCCATCCTGCCGACTTCTTCGGTCTCCATCCCGCGCCTTAGCGGCGCGCGCTTTTCGACCTCGTGCGCCATCGTGTAGTAGTCGCGAATCGCCGAGGACGAGAGCGTGCGCGCCGGCCCCGCGCTGAGCGCGTTGACGCGGATGTTGCTCGGGCCAAGGTCGAGCGCGAGATAACGCACGCACGCCTCGAGCGCGGCCTTCGCCACTCCCATCACGTTGTAATTCGGGACCGCGCGCACCGCGCCCAGGTAGCTCAGCGTCAGGATCGAGCCGCCGCCGCGCGCCTGCATCAAAGGCTCGGCCGCGCGCGCCAGCGCGACCAGCGAATAGGCGCTGATTTCGAGCGAGCGCAAAAAGCCCTGGCGGCTCACGTTAAGGAAGCGCTCGCGCAGGTCCTCGCGCTCGGCAAAGGCGACAGCGTGCACCATCATGTCGAGGCCGCCCCACGTCTCCCTGAGCTTCGCGAAGACGGCGTCGATCTGATCGTCGCGCGTCACGTCGAGTTCGCCGATGACGCTCGCGCCGACCTGCTCGGCGAGCGGCCTTACGCGCTTCTCCAGCATCGCGCCCTGGTAGGTTAACGCGACTTCCGCGCCCTGTGCTCTCAGTTCCCGTGCGATCGCCCAGGCGAGACTTTTTTCATTGGCGACGCCGATGACCAGCGCGCGCCTGCCCTCTGCAATACCCATCAGCCGATTGTCCTTTTTGCTTTTCGATGTTGCGCGTTGCGGCGTCCGACCGCAACGCCCGCGCGCCAGAAGGCGCTCAGAGTTCGACTTTCATGCCGTCGAAGGCCATCTCCATCTCGATATCGGAGCCGTGACGCAGCACCTCGCTGCCGAGATGAGTTAGCAGGATGCGGCCGACGCGGAAACGGCCGCGATTGCTCCTCAACTGCGGGTAATTGATGTGAAACTGAAAGTGGTCCGACTCGTAGTACGTGCACTCGCAGAGCATCAGGTCGGCGCCCTGGCTGAAATCCACCAGTTCCTCGTTCCAGCCGGTATCTCCCGAGAACACTATCGTTTTTCCGCCGGTTTCAAGCTTGATCGACAGCGAAATGTCGGGGCTGGTGTGAGGGCTTCGGATTGCGCTGAGCCGCGCGGCCCTGCCGAGCCGCGTCCGCTCGCCGGGCTTGAGCACCATGAACTTTATCCTGCGCCGCGCGGTGTCGACGTCGATGCGCGGAAACATCGTGCGCGTCAACTTCCACGTGCGCTCTTCGAGCTTCGGCGGTCCCGCGATTACGACCGTCTTCCTAAGCCGGCTCTCGTACATGTATTCAAGGAAAAGAAACGGCAGTCCGGCGAAATGATCGCCGTGCAAATGACTGACTATTACGAAATCCAGCGCCGCCGGCGAAATTCCGGCCTTCTTGAGCGCGCCGAGAAGCCCGGGCCCCGCCTCGAGCATGAAGTTCTTTCCGCCGCTCTCAACGAGGTATCCCGCCTGAGCGCGCCCGCCGCTTGCAAATGCGTCGGCGCTGCCGAGTATGGTTACCGTTACAGGCTTCCCGTTCGCATCAAGGCGCGCGTTCATCAGGATGCCTCATGCTAATATTGGCGCCAGATGCAGGCAAATATCGAAATAGCCTCTTATTTCCCGCGCGCCTCGCAGAAGCGGTGAGCTCAATCCAGGGTCGGCATGTGATTGGCGCGGCGATGCTTGCGGCGATTGCCGTGCTCGCCATGCTTACGGGATGCTCGCCCGCGCCCGAGCCGGCGCCAAAGCCGGCCAGGTACGCCAGCGCGGAGCAGGTCGAGATGAACTTCCGCGGCAAGACCTTCGTGCTCGGCGACAACGACGCCGTCGCGATCCTGCGTCGGCCCGGCTGGCCGAAGGATCGATGGCTCAGGCTGCCGTTCTGGCTCGGAATCGACGTGCTGGTGCCCGGCGTCTTGCAACCGAAGGAGGGCCATTACTACGTTATCAGCGAGGCTCGGCTCATCAAGCCGCTGAAGCGACCGGGCCAGTGGATAATCGAGGCCGGGAGCGCGCTCATCAAGAAAGAAGCCGTCCTCATCACGACCAAAACGGACTATCTGAGCCGCGGCAAACTGCTCCCGACCATCGTGCAGTTCGCCGGGATGCGCGCGTTCGAGTACGCGGGAGCGCAGGTCAGGCTTCCCGTGCTGCGCGAGGTCTCGCTGCCGATGAAATGGACGCTCGGCGGAGCGGTGCCGCCGAGCTATGCAAGGTTCCGAGTGGAAGGGCAACTTCCAGGATGACGTCCGGCTGGAGAGCTTTTGCGGCGAGCGTGCTCGCGGTCGCGCTCGCTTCGATGGTCTCGGGATGCTCACCGAAGACCGCGATGGATTTCGGCCCTACCGGCGAGATAACCACGCCTCCCAAGGACAAGCTCAGCCGCGAAATCCTGCGCGAGTTCGACGGCCGCGAATTCATGCTGGGAAGGAACGACCGGGTCGCCGAGGTGAGGATGGCGGGATGGGCGCCGGGACGCAAAATCCTCATCCCGTTCTGGCTCGGCGTGAATCCGCTCTTCCCGATGCTGCTCAGGCCGACGCTCGGCAACGTCTATGTGATGAGCGAATCAGTCATGGTACGGCCGCTCGGCAACGATCGCTACCTGATTCGCGCCGGCTCGAAGCTGTTCAAGGAAGATACCGTCTTCGAGGCGCGCCATACCCGTTACACGGGCACGGGCAAGATGCTTCCGACGGTGGTGCGCTTCGTCGGCACCGCGGTCATCACAGTGCCGAAGGACGCGCCCGCAACCGGCACCGTAACCGAGAAGGTGCCGGTCCTGCGCGAAGTGTCGCTGCCGATGCATAGCGACGCGCAACCGCCCGGCTACGCAAAATTCGAAGTTGAAAAGGCTGCCTCAGCTCCCGGCTAACCGCAGACCAAGGCGGCCAACCGGGCGCCTTGCTGGCATCCACTGGCGCTGGCTTTAGCGATGGATTCCTGCTGACAATGCGCTATAGTGGGCGCTCGGGGGACGCACCATGACCGTATGTATTGGCGCGATTTGTAAGTGCGGGGACGGAGAGGCCGTGGTTGTCGCGGCGGACCGCATGATGACGTACGGCCCGCCGATGAACTTGGAATCTGAGCCCGCCCTCAAGAAGATCGTCCCGCTTACCCGCAGCGCCGCTCTTTTGTTCTCGGGCATGGTTTTTGATGGGGAGGAAATAGCTGGGCAGGTCCGCGGAGATGTCGCCGGTTCCGAGCCGACGGTCCACGAGCTCAGCGAAAAGGTAGCCAAGGCGTACGTCGATCTGAAACGCAGGCGGGTCGAGGAAACGATTTTGCAGCCCTTTTTGGCCGTGGGGTTTCCCGAGTTCCGGACGATGGCGGCCCAGGCTCCCGCCTCGCAGGTCCTTCAGCAGGTCATCGCGATGATTGCCCAGCACAACCTTAATCTAGAGCTTCTTGTCTCGGGTTGCGACGCCGGAGGCGCGCACCTTGACATAGTGAGCCATCCTGGGACACTAGCAAAAGTCGGACAGACGGGTTTCGCGACGATCGGCTCAGGGGCTCTGCACGCAGCCATATGGCTGTCCTTGGCGCAGCACACCAGAAGCGCTTCCTTCGGCGAAACGATCTACAATGTGTACGAAGCCAAGAAAGCGGCCGAGGTGGCTCCGGGCGTTGGCCAGCTGACAGACATTGGCGTGGCCGTAAATGGCAGGTTTTCGTTCCTCGATGAGTCCGTCTTTGAGCTCTTGGAAAAAGCTCACAAGGAAAAGCCCAGGCTTGCTGAGCAGGAACGCGCGGAAATTGAAGAGGCGCTATCTAGGCATGTCGCAAAGCAAGGTACCTGATTTGCCGGCAATCACGCCCGTAGTCAACAGTCCGACCTCGGCGTGGCTGCTGGATCTATGGCGAGCGGAGATCGACCTGGCAGCGAAGGTCGGCTGGGTAATTCCCAATCGCGTTGACGCGGCTGTCCTTTTCGAACTCGATCCAGACCCTCAGAAGAAAATGTTTTAGAGCTTCTTGCTCCGGCGCCGCGGGTTTTCGCTCAGGATTCGTCGGGCGTGAGTTCATCGTCCGCGCCCGATTGCATCGCGAGCCTTTCGAGCGAGACGCCTTCAAGGCGAAACGGCTGCCACGATTCCATCTGTTTC
>JAJYMR010000131.1 GCA_021786815.1 Deltaproteobacteria bacterium | reverse complement strand
CGCCCGCTTTCGAAGAACAAGCGATGGCGCATAAGCAGCATCATCGCGAAGGCCGCGGGCTAGGCGGAGGTGGCATTTAGCGATGGTTCAGTTGCGAACGGTTCTGGATGTCGCCGACAATTCGGGGGCCCGCAAGGTGCAGTGCATCAAGGTGCTGGGCGGTTCCCGACGCCGGTATGCCACGGTCGGTGACGTTATCGTGGTGGCCGTGAAAGAGGCGATTCCCAACTCGAAGGTGAAGAAGGGCGAGGTCGCCCGCGCGGTTATCGTCCGCACCGCCAAGGAGATCAGCCGCGAGGATGGCTCCTATATCCGCTTCGACGGAAACTCGGCGGTGCTGGTCGACAAGCAACACGAGCCTATCGGAACACGCATTTTCGGTCCGGTGGCGCGTGAGCTCAGGGCGAGGAAGTTTCTCAAGATAATCTCGCTTGCTCCCGAAGTGCTTTAGGGCGGGGGCGGGTTTGGCGATGCTGAAGGCGAAGATCAAAAAAAACGACACCGTGATGGTGATAAAGGGGCGCGACCGGGGCAAAACCGGCAAGGTGACCCGGGTCATGCCTCGCGAGGGCAAGCTCATCGTCGAGCGGCTCAATATCGTGAAGCGCCACTCGAAGCCGCGCGGCGCGGCAAGCCCGGGCGGAATCGTCGAAAAGGAAGCCCCGCTCAAGCTCACCAACGTGATGATCTTCTGCGACCGGTGCAACGCGCCGGTTAGGGTCGGATGGAAAGCCAACGCCGACGGAAGCAAAAGCCGTATCTGCCGGCGCTGCAACGAGGCGCTGGGGAATGAGTGATGGCCGAGGAAACTGAAAAAAAGGCGAAGGCCAAACGCCCCGAGAAAGAGGCGAAGAAGGCTCCCGCGCCAAAGCGCGCCGCCGAGGAGCGCCCGAGCGAACCCCGGGTGCCACCGCGGCTCAAGGTCCGGTACGAGCAGGAAATCGTGCCGCGCCTGATGCAGGAGCTAAAGATAGAGAACCGCATGCGCGTGCCGCGGGTTCAAAAGATCGTGATCAACCTGGGCCTCGGCGAGGCGCGCGAGAATGTCAAGCTGCTCGAGACCGCAGTCGAGGAAATCCGCCAGATAGCCGGCCAGAAGCCGGTTATGACCCGGGCGCGCAAGGCGATATCGAACTTCAAGCTGCGCCAGGGGATGCCGATCGGCGCGATGGTGACGTTAAGGCGCGACCGGATGTACGAGTTCCTCGACCGGCTCATCAACGTGGCCCTGCCGCGCGTGCGCGACTTCCGCGGGGTGAGCGACAAGGCGTTCGACGGGCGCGGAAACTATTCGCTCGGAATCCGCGAGCACGTCATTTTCCCGGAACTCAATCTCGACAAGGTCGACAAGGTAAAGGGTCTCACGATTACGATTGCGACCACGGCACGCAGCGACTTCGAGGGCTACACGCTGCTCAAGGAGCTGGGCATGCCGTTCAGATCGGCCGGGCCGGAACGCGGCGCGGCGGTCGAGGCCGCCTAGGAAGGGAACGGGCCAGATGGCGAAGAAGTGCCTAAGGGTCAAGGCGACGCGTACTCCCAAGTTCGGGGTGCGCCAGCATAACCGATGTCCGCTGTGCGGGCGCGCGCGCGCGTTTTACCGGCGCTTCAAGATGTGCCGGCTGTGCCTGCGCAAGCTCGCGCTGCGCGGCCACCTTCCCGGCGTGATCAAGGCAAGCTGGTAACAAAGGGTTTTTATCGGACTCATGTCGAACACCGATCCAATCGCAGAGCTTCTGACGCGGATCCGAAACGCCGCTCATGCGCGCCATCCCGAGCTCGAAATCCCTCACTCGAAGCTTCGCGAGGCGATATGCCGCGTGCTGGTCGCCGAGGGATTTCTTGAAAGCGCGGAGCCGACGGGAGAGGGTTTCAAAAAAAAGCTCCTTATCAGGGTGCGCTATTCGCCCGCGCAGGAGCCGATCATGCGCGGAATCGAGCGGGTGAGCCGCCCGAGCGTGCGCCGCTACGCCGGCTCGGCGGAACTCGGCCGCCCGTCGCGCGGGATGGGGGTCGAGATCGTCACGACTCCGCTCGGCGTGATGACCGGGCGCGAGGCCCGGCGCAAGAAGGTCGGCGGCGAGCTTCTGCTCAGGGTCTGGTAGGCGGTACGGTCATGTCACGGATAGGAAGATTGCCGGTGGTTCTGGACAAGGGCGTCAAGGCAACGCTCGAGCGCCAGACGGTCCGGCTCGAAGGGCCGAAGGGCAAGCTCGAATACGAGATGCCCGACGGCTTCGCGGTCGAAATCACCGACTCGAAGATGATGGTCAAGCGGCCCGACGACCAGCAGCAGACCAGGGCGCTGCACGGGCTTGTGCGCAAGCTGATCGCCAACATGGCCCAGGGCGTGAGCAAGGGTTTCACCCGGGGACTGGAGATAAACGGGGTGGGCTACCGCGCTGAGGTCAAGGGAAACCTGATCAGCTTCTCGCTCGGTTACTCCCATCCGGTCGTCTATCAGCTTCCGCCCGGAGTAACCGCCAAGGTCGAGCGCTCGGTGACAATCACGCTGGAGGGGGCCGACCGTCAGTTGCTGGGCACGGTCGCCGCGCAGATTCGCGCGTTGCGCCCGCCAGAACCGTACAAGGGCAAGGGAATCAAGTACGCCGAAGAGGTCATCCGACGCAAGGCCGGAAAGGCGGCCGCGGGCTCGTCGGCAGGCTAAGAGTCCAGAGACTATGGCTTTAAACCGGGCTGAAAAAAGGGAGATGCGC
>JAJYMR010000137.1 GCA_021786815.1 Deltaproteobacteria bacterium | reverse complement strand
CCGTTCGTTGACGACCGGCCGCATCGCGACCGAAGCCTCTTCTTCTGGTTCTACAATCTCAACAAGCGCTCGCTCACGCTCGATATCCGGAGTCCGCGCGGGCGCGAACTTCTGCTCGATCTTGCGCGCGCGGCCGACGTGATCGTGGAGAGCTTCGCGCCGGGCGAGATGGCGCGGATGGGGCTCGGTTGGGACGAGTTTCATCGGCTGAACCCGGCGCTCGTGATGCTGTCGATTGCGCCGTTCGGACAGAGCGGCCCGTATCGCGACTTCGAGGCGGACGACACGGTCCTGACCGCGCTCTCCGGGATGCTCTACGTCAACGGCTATCCCGGCCGCCAGCCGGTGCGACCTCTCGGCCTTCAGGCGTACCATAGCGCGGCCTATTACGGCGCTGTCGCCGCGATGTGCGCGCTGTTTGCGCGTGACCGCGACGGATTGGGCCAATGGATCGACCTCAGCATGCAGGAGGCGACGGCGTCGGCGGTCGAGCACGTGGCGGGCAGCTATTTCGGCCAGAACTTCGTCGAACCGCGGCGCGGAACGCTCCATTGGAGCCGGTTCTTCAGGGTCGCGCGATGCCGCGACGGATATATCATGCACTGCACGCTGGGCGATTGGACCTCGCTTATCGAATGGGTGAAAAGCGAAGGCAAGGCGCAGGACCTCGCCGACCCGAAGTGGGACGACGTCACTTACCGGGCGCAGAACGCCGAGCATCTGTTCGACGTGCTCGACGAATGGGTCAAGGATTACGAGTGCAATGACCTGCTCGAACGGGCGCAGGCGCTGAGGCAGCCCTATGCAATCGTGCAGGGGCCCGAGGCGATGTTCGACGACGAGCAGCTTGCCGCGCGCGGCTTTTTCGTCGAAGTGGAGCATCCCGAACTCGGCCGCACGTTCCGTTACCCGGGCGCGCCCTATCTCTTCAACGGTACGCCCTGGCGCGTGCGCCGCCGTCCGCCGCTTCTCGGCGAACATACCGGTGAGATTCTGCATCACGAGCTTGGCATGGAGCCGGCCGAAATCGCTGCGCTTTACGCCCAGGGGATTGTTTGACGATGGGCTCGCCGCTGCCGCTCGAAGGCGTTCGCGTACTCGACTTCACCTGGGTCGTCGCCGGGCCGGTCGCGACCCGGATTCTCGCCGACAACGGCGCGGAAGTGGTAAAGATCGAACGTAAGTTTCCGCCTCCGCTCGGCGATCGCAAACGCGGCCTTCAAAACGATCTCCATCGCGACAAGTTCTCGCTCGCCCTCAACATGGGCCATCCGCGCGGGCTGGAGATCGCCCGCAACCTCGCCCGCAAGAGCGATATCGCGATCGACAACTTCTCGGCGCGCGTGATGCGCCAGTGGGGGATGGATTACGAGAATCTCCGCCAAATCAAGCCCGACATCATCTGCGTCAGCATGTCGGGCTTCGGACACACGGGGCCGCGCTCGAACTTCGTCAGCTACGGGCCAACGCTCCAGGCTCTTACCGGCTACACGCGCCTGATGACCGACATTGAAGGCGAACCGGCCGGCTACGGCTATTCGTACTCGGACATGGCGGGCGGATTCACCGGAGCGCTCGCCGCGCTCGTCGCGCTATGGAACCGCAGGCGCACCGGACGCGGTCAGTTCGTCGATCTCTCGCAACTCGAAGCGGTCGCGGCGCTTGCCGGACCGGCCGCGCTCGATATCGCCGTAAATGGGCGCGCCCAGAAACCCTCGCTCTACGAATCGCAGGAAGCGCCGGCCGCGCCGCACGGAGTCTATCGATGCCGCGCAAGGGACGGCGACGACGATCGATGGGTCGCAATCACGGTTCGCTCCGAGAGCGAATGGCGCCGCTTCGTCGAGACGCTCGGCTCGCCCGCGTGGGCCTCGGACCCGAAATTTCGCACGCTTTACCTCCGGATGCGAAATCGCGAGGAACTCGACGCGCATGTATCGCGGTGGACGGCTGGGCGAAGCGCCGAAGACGCGATGGCGGCGCTTCAGCGGGCGCATGTTCCGGCAGGCGTCGTTTCCAACGGCGCTGATCTTTGCGAGCGCGACCCGCAACTTAAGGAACGCGGCTTCTGGCCGGCGGTCGAGCGCGCCGACGGCTCTCTTACCCAGGTAACCGGCGTGCCGTTTCGGCTCTCGGGCGGCTCGGGCTCCGTCAGGACGATCGCGCCCGAGGTCGGCGAGAACAACGATTATATCCTGGGCGAGCTTTTGGGGATGAGTCGCGCGGACCGCGAGGAACTCATCGCGGCGGGCGTGGTATGGCCTTGAGCGCGCGGCTCTTTCTTCCGTTCACAGACGGTCTGTATTGCGCTACATTCTGTCAATCTCGTCCGTTGCTGGCTTAGGGGGAACGGCGATTGCTCGCCAGCGTGCTTTCGGCGTCACTTCAAGGTGTTGACGCTTTCCCGGTCGAAGTCGAGGTTGACATCAGTGCTGGCGTGCCCGGCCTGAAGACGGTAGGCCTTGCCGAAGGCGCGGTCAAAGAGGCGCAGGAACGTGTCAAATCGGGAATTTCCAACTCCGGCTACGAGTTTCCCAACCGCAAGATAACCATCAACCTCGCCCCGGCCGATATCCGCAAGGAAGGCTCGGCCTTCGACCTGCCGATCGCGCTCGGAATCCTTGCCGCAAGCGGCGAACTCAAGAACCGCGAGCGGCTGGCCAACTACCTCGTGCTCGGAGAACTGGCTCTCGACGGGCGCGTCAAAAGGATCAAGGGCGCGCTTCCGACCGCGCTGCTCGCCCGCACGGTGAAATACGCCGGCGTGATTCTGCCCAAGGAAAACGCGCTTGAAGCCTCGGTGGTCGGCGAAGGAGTCGCGATTCTCGGCGTCGATACGCTTCGCGAGGCGTTCGAATTCTTCGAGAATCTGCGCGACATCCCGCCCACGGTCGCCAACGTCGCCGATCTGTTCAGCTGCGGAAGCCGCTACGAGGTCGATTTTGCCGAGGTCAAGGGACAGGAGCAGGCCAAGCGCGCGCTCGAGGTTGCGGCCGCGGGCGGCCATAACGTCCTGATGATCGGCCCGCCCGGCTCGGGCAAAACGATGCTCGCGAAGCGGCTGCCGACCATCCTGCCCGCAATGACCTTCGACGAGGCGATAGAGACGACCAAGGTGCACTCGGTGATGGGCCTGCTCGACGGGCGCGCGCTGATTGCGACCCGCCCATTCCGCTCACCCCATCATACGATTTCCGACGCGGGACTTATCGGCGGTGGGCCAGTGCCGCGTCCCGGCGAGGTCAGCCTTGCGCATCACGGCGTGCTGTTCCTCGACGAGTTGCCCGAGTTTCGAAAGAACGTGCTCGAAGTGCTTCGCCAGCCGCTCGAAGACGCCCGAATCACGATCTCGCGCGTGATGGGTACGATCACGTTTCCGGCCTCGGTGATGCTGATTGCGGCGATGAATCCGTGCCCGTGCGGCTTTTACGGCGACACTTCGCACGAGTGCACCTGCTCGCCGCTTGCGATCCAGCGCTATCGCTCGCGCATCTCGGGTCCGCTCCTCGACCGTATCGACATCCATATCGAGGTTCCCGCCGTCAAGTACAAGGAACTGACCGACCGCAGCGCCGGCGAGCCGTCCGAGGGAATCCGCGAGCGCGTCAATCGCGCGCGCGACCTCCAGCTCAAGCGGTTCGCCCGGTTGTCATTCTTTTGCAACGCGCAGATGGGCGCGCGGGAGATGAGGACGCATTGCCAAGTCGAATCGTCGGGCGAGCGCTTGCTCGAACTGGCGATAAATCGGCTGGGCCTTAGCGCCCGCGCCTACACCAGGATCCTCAAGGTCGCCCGCACGATCGCCGACCTCGACGAATCCACCGACATCCAGGCGCATCATATCAGCGAAGCGATCCAGTACCGCTCGCTCGACCGCACCGCCCTCTGAAGCGGCAATCGGCCGCTGACCAAAATGCCATTTTGGTCAGAATTCTGTGATTGCGTGCGACTGGCTATGAGCGTATCTACTTCGAAAGATAAGCCGAATCCATCCTGTCGGGCCTCGTGGATTCGGAAAGAAGCGGACTTTCGAGGGGATCTCATGAGAAAAATGCTCGTGTTCATCCTGCTCGGCTCGGCGGTGACCGTCGCGGCGTTGATACTCGCCCAGATGCTGAACGGCGGCTAGCCAAACCCGCAGGGATACCGGCCAGGCCAGCCGGGTGTGACGCAGGGTCCGGCCTCCGCGGACCTTCGCTGTGGGGAATTGTGCGCTGACGCCCAGGTTTGCGTAGGTTCCGGGCCAGGGTCAAAATCGAGCTGCGCTAGCGACTTCTTTGACAAAAGAGCAGATTCGGTGTAGGCGAGCGACAGTTCTCGCGTGATTAGGGGACTGCGGCAATGAGCGACGACTACGTCCGGTATATCGATCGAACCCGAGAGTACTACCTCGCCGAGGGTTACAAGACGCCATACAAGTGGGCGCATTTCGAGGATATCCCGTTCGCTCGGCTGGAAAAGCCGCTTGCGCAATGCCGCCTTGGGCTCGCGACCACCAGCGATATCGCGATGCTGAATGAGAGCGGCGAGCGCGAGCGTCATGACGGCGCAACCTTGACCGGCAACGTCTATTCGATTCCGTTCGACACGCCGGTCAAGCGCCTCTTCAGCCGCAACGAGCACTACGATCATCACACCACGACGCTCGAGGACGTGAACAGCTACTGTCCGGTGACGCGGATGCATGAGCTCGCAGCAGACGGGCGAATCGCCGGCGTCGCTCCGCGCTTTCACGGCGTCTATACGTCCTACAGCCAGCGGGTCACGATGGAGCGCGACGCGCCCGAGGTCCTCAAGCGCTGCCGCGAGGACGGCGTCGACGTGGTCCTGCTGACCCCTGTCTGACCCGTCTGCCACCAGACCGTGAGTCTGGTCGCGCGCCATCTCGAAGCAAACGGCATCCCGACGGTGGTTTTCGGAACCGCTCGCGATATCGTCGAGTACGTTGGAGTCCCGCGTTTCGTTTTTACCAATTTCCCGCTCGGCAACCCTTGCGGCAGGCCCTTCGACGCCGCGATCCAACGCGAAATAATCAACGCGGGCCTGCTCCTGCTCGAAAACGCCGAGGCTCCCGCGCCGACCGTGGTGACGCCTTACGTATGGAGCGAAGACGATAGTTGGAAGCGGCTGATCTTCACCAAAGAGCGGCCCTTCCTCGAAGGCGAAGCCTACGAACATTGGATACAGGCCAAGCAGAAATATCGAGAGCTCAAACGGGAAGACAAAATTTGACTCGCGACAACCCCGGCCGGGCCCGGAACAAAGCCGCTCGCCGGAAGACAGAGGAAACCCATGCCCCGTAAGGTGGTCGTTTATTCGACGCCGCTTTGCGCGCCTTGCGAACGGCTCAAGGCTTACCTGCGCAACAGGGGCGTGGCGTTTACCGTCAGAGACGTGATGGTCGACGAAGACGCCGCAATGTTTTTGGAGAGCCGCAATATCCGGTCCACTCCGGTACTCGCCATCGATGACGAAATCATCGTCGGATTCGACCCTGAACGAATCGCCCAGGCGCTTGAAACCGGCTGAAAAGACTGCGGTCAATCGGCGCTGTTCGGCAGGCGGGCGGTAGCGTCGAAAGCCGCGCTCCCATGATTGCAGGCGTTTCGGCGAGCCTGAGAAACTGATGTCTCTCCGTGCGCTCGCGCACCAACCTGCGCGGGTCAAACGTCCGGATAAAGAGGACCGTCACGTTGGCAGAAGCAAAGCTCGGTCCGGTCGAGGAAATCAACCGGCTCATCAGGGAAAACCGTGTTTCCGAATATCGCTCGCCGAACCTTGGGCTAGGGATGCGTCCGCTCGAGTTCGCTTCGGGGAGTGCCCGATGGACTTGGGAAAACCAGCCGCCGGCCGCGCTGAACCCCTTCGGAACCCTTCAGGGCGGCTACCTCGCCGTCTTTATCGACGAGATGTTCTCAACCGCCATCGGCTCGGTGCTCGAGGCCGGGGAATGGGCTGTTACCGCGGAGGTGAAAATCTCCTACCTGAAGGCGCTGAGACCCGGAACGCTGTCCGGTTCGGCAAGGGTAATACGGCGAACGCGCTCGCTTGCCTTCCTGGAGGCCTCGGTCACCACGCCCGACGGCGCGCTGGCGACGGCCGCAAGTTCGACCTGGGCGATCTCAAGGGTCTGAGTCTTGCGGCCCGAGGCCGCGCGATGGTGGTTGCCGTCCATCGGACCGGACGAGGCGAGAGCCCCTCGCGGCAAGGCTGCGCAGACGGTATGATTTATTTAAGGCGGATACAAAGGCCGTAACCTTTTCGCGATTGACACAGTTGCTGGCGTAACCTAGCCTTTGTGTTTCGCTGAAATCACTATTTTGACCACATAACCGACTCCAGATTCACCGACTATCAGCTTCTAACCAAATGTTCGACACGCTGAGCGACCGCCTCGAGGGAATTTTCAAGAAGCTCAGGGGCCACGGCCGGATCACCGAAAGCAATATCGACGAGGCCCTGCGCGAGGTCCGCCTGGCGCTGCTCGAAGCGGACGTCAATATCAAGGTCGTCCGCGATTTCGTCGAGCATGTCAAGCGTAAGGCGCTCGGCCAGGAGGTGCTGCGCTCGCTCACGCCGGAGCAGCATCTCATCAAGTTTGTCGCCGACGAGTTGCGTGAGGTGATGGGCGGGACCGCGCGGGAAATCGATCTCAAGGTCAAGCCGCCGGTCAAGATAATGATGGTCGGGCTGCAAGGCTCCGGCAAAACCACCTCGGTCGCGAAGCTAGCGCGATGGCTCAAGGAGAACCGCAAGCGCCATCCGCTGCTGGTCTCGACCGACGTGCGCCGGCCGGCCGCGATGGAGCAGTTGCGGATACTCGGCGGTCAGGTCGGCGTGCCCGTGCTCGACAGCCACGAGAACGAAGACCCGATCGAGATTGCGACCCGCGCGCTCGCGCGCTCCGAGGCCGCCGGCTACGACGCCATTCTTATCGACACCGCCGGCCGGCTCCAGATCGACGAAGAATTGATGGAGGAGCTCGAGCGGCTCAAGGCCGCCGTCCGGCCCCATCATGTAGTCTTCGTTGCCGACGCGATGACCGGCCAGGAGGCCGCCAACGTCGCCGCCGGGTTCCATCAACGGCTCGGCATCTCGGGCGTGGTCCTGACCAAGCTCGACAGCGACGCGCGCGGCGGCGCTGCGCTCTCCGTGCGGGCTGTTACCGGAGCGCCAATCCTGTTCGCCGGCATGGGCGAGAAGCTGGACGCCTTCGAACCGTTCCATCCCGACCGGCTCGCCTCGCGAATCCTCGGGATGGGCGACGTGCTGACGCTCATCGAGAAGGCCCAGGCGAGCTACGACGAGAAGAAGGCCAAGGAACTCGAGCGCAAGTTCAAGAAAAACGAGTTCACGATCACGGATTTCGCCGACCAGTTGAAGACGCTTCGCAAGATGGGCTCGCTCGGCGACCTGCTCGGGATGATACCCGGGCTCAAGAAGGTTGCGGGCCAGGTCGATTCCGAGGAGGCGCGCCGCGAACTCAAGCGCATCCAGGCGATTATCGACTCGATGACCCCGCAGGAGCGCGAAAACCATCTGGTTTTGAACGGACGAAGGCGCGCGCGTATCGCCACCGGCAGCGGCACCTCCGTCCAGGACGTAAACAGGTTCGTCAAGCAGTTCGAACAGACCCGCAAAATGATGAAAAAGCTGACCCGCATGGGAGCTGGCAAGGCGATGATGCGCGGGCTGGGTTTCGGAAGCTAATATTATTTATCGAGGGGAGATTCGGAAAAGTATGCTCGTTATGAGGTTGCGGCGTCACGGTAGCCGAAAGAAGCCGTTTTTCAGAATTGTCGTCGCCGATTCGCGCTCGCCCCGTGACGGACGCTTCGTCGCCCAGATCGGAACCTACGATCCGGCCTACAACCCGCCCAAAGTCAGCCTTAAGCAGGATCAGGTTGAGCGATGGCTCAAGGCCGGGGCCCAGCCTAGCGATACGGTTCGAAAACTTATAAGTGAGGCTGCAAGCGCGTCCACAAGCTCGTGACCAGTTCCGCAACATGGGGCCGAACATGAAAGAGCTAGTCCGGTATCTGGCGCAGCAGTTGGTGAACAATCCGGACGCGGTCGAGGTGAAGGAGACGCAGGGCGACACCGCCTCGGTGCTCGAACTGCGGGTGGCGAAGGAGGATTTGGGCCGCGTAATCGGCAAGCAGGGGCGCACCGCGAAATCAATTCGTACCATTCTCAACGCGGTCGCCTCGCGCACCAACCGCAAGGTCGTCCTCGAAATAATCGAGGAAAAATAGCTCGGCTGACTCTCGCCGGCGGCCAACCGGCGCCCCGCTCATCGCTGCGGGCCCGAGGCGAAGTGCCATCCGACTCTGGACATCCTCCAACGAGTCCCGCTGAAAAACTGATCCCGATTGGCCGCTTGACGGGTTCGCACGGCCTCAAGGGCGCGCTCAGGCTCCGTCCCGAAAACGGCGACCTCGAAACCCTCCGCGCGCTCGGCCGGGTTTTCGTCCAGACCGACGGCGTACCCCGCGAATATCGCGTGCTCGCGGTCGGTTCGCTCGGGCGCAACACGATGCGTCTCGTGCTGGAGGGCGTCGCCACCTGCGAGCAGGCCGAAGCGCTCAAGGGAGCGGCCGTGATGGCGGCGGAAGGCGACTTGCCGGCGCCCGCGGACAACGAGTTCTACTACTACAGGGCAATAGGATGCGAAGTCGCGCTCACTGACGGCCGCGTAATCGGCAAGGTCGAGGAGATCTTCTCCACCGGTGCCAACGACGTGCTGGTCGTGCGCGGCGACCGCGGGGAAATCCTCGTCCCGGTAATCGCCGACGTCATCAAGGCGATCGATCTCGACACGCGCCGCGTCACGATAGAGCCCGTGCCCGGACTGCTCGACTAGCTCGCGGCCCGCGCGACGCATTTATGCCGCCCGCGCACTGGTCGAGTCTCGCGCGCGCCGGTAAAGTCTAGGTTTGCCCGGAAATCGGGTTATGGCCTCGCGATGGCTTTGATGGAGTTTCATGTAATCACGCTGTTCCCGGAGATGTTCGAATCGCCGTTTCGAGTCGGGATGGTCGGGCGGGCGATTGAACAGGGAATAATCGCGCTTAAAACTCATGCGCTCAGGCCGTACGGACTCGGCGCCTACAAACAGGTTGACGATGCGCCTTATGGCGGCGGGAGCGGGATGGTGATGCGGCCGGAGCCGCTTGCCGCGGCGATAGACGCCGCGATGGAAGCGCATCCGGGGCTATGGCGCGTACTGCTCACTCCGCAGGGCGAGCTCCTCGACCAGCCGAAAGTGCGCGAACTCTCCGAGCGAAAGCCGGGCCTGTTGCTCATCGCCGGACGCTACGAAGGCGTGGACGAGCGGGCGCGCGCGATGGTGGATCAGGAAATCTCGATCGGCGACTACGTTCTCTCGGGCGGCGAAATTGCGGCGATGGTCATAATCGAGGCGGTGGCGCGCCTGGTTCCCGGCGTGCTCGGAAACCCCGAATCGCTCGCCGAGGAATCGTTCAGCGCTGGGATGCTCGAATATCCGCAATACACGCGGCCCGAAGTGTTTCGCGGGATGAAGGTGCCGGACATCCTGCTGAGCGGCGACCATCAGAAGATCCGCGCCTGGCGCGAGGCGGAAGCCAGAAAGCGCACCGCCGAACGCCGCCCTGACCTGCTCGTCCGTCCCAAGCGCTGAGCGTGGCCGACCTGTTCGCATCCCTGATTCACTATCCGGTCCTCGACCGGGGCGGGCGTATCGTCACTTCCGCGATAACCAGCCTCGATCTCCACGACCTCGCGCGCTCCGCACGGACTTACGGCCTGCGTGCCGTCTTCGTCGTACATCCGATTCCCGAGCAACGTGAATTCGCGCGCAGGGTAATCGACCATTGGCGGATGGAGCCGGCCCGGAACTTCGATTCGCGAAGAATCGAGGCGCTGGAGACGCTGCGAATCGTACCCGACCTCGAGCAGGCGGTCGCCGAATCAAGCGAGCTTTCCGGCAGCGTCCGTCCGCTGCTGGTCCACACCTCGGCACGCACCGCGGGCCGAATGACAACGCGCGAGCTTCGCGAGAAGCTAGAGGCGCCGGACGCGCAGCCCGCGATGCTGCTGTTCGGGACGGGCTTCGGACTTGCGCCCGCGGTCATGGAGCGCGCGGATATCGTGCTCGACGGGATTCGCGGGCCGGGCGATTACAACCATCTCTCGGTGCGCGCCGCTTTCGCGATCATCCTCGACCGCCTGCGCTCGCGGTGAGACGTTTCGGGCGGGCGCGTAGGCGAGCAAGGCAAGGAGGAACAGATGGCGAGCCTGATTGCGCAACCTTCGGTCATCGAATCGGCCGGCAACAAGCCCAAGCTGATCGAGGAGTTCCTCGGCCGGGTAAACACCGGAACCGAGGACGTGAGTATCGCCCGGATGCGAGGCCCGGCCGGATGGGTCGAGCCGGGGCAGACCCCCGAGTTCGACGAATACACCCTCGTCCTCAAGGGCCTGCTCAGGGTCGAAACGCGTGACGGCAGCCTTGACGTAGGCGCGGGCCAGGCGGTCAAGGCTCCGCGCGGCCAATGGGTCCGCTACAGCACGCCCTCGGCGGAGGGAGCCGAGTACATATCCGTGTGTATCCCGGCCTTCTCGCCCGCCACGGTCCATCGCGACGAATAGCCTCGCGACAGCGCGGATCATAACCGGGTTGCGCCCCGGCTCTACGCTTGAGCAGGCCCCGCCATACGCCGAGCGGGGGTGGTTGAGTCGTGTCGGCGAATCCGTTAAAGTCCGGTGTTCGCTACCCGAGGTTACTTCCCTCAATGAACAGCGTCATCAAGAAGGTCGAGGAGCGCGCTCTCCGTACTGATCACCCGCAATTTCGGGTGGGCTACACGGTTCGCGTTTACGTCAAGGTCGTCGAGGGCGAAAAGGAACGAATCCAGGCCTTCGAAGGCACGGTAATCAAGATAAACCGCGGCGGTAACCGCACGAATTTCACCGTGCGCAAGATTTCCTACGGCGTCGGCGTCGAGCGAATCTTCCCGCTTCACTCCGCGCGAATCGATCGAATCCAGGTGCTCTCCAGCGGCAAGGTGCGCCGCGCCCGGCTCTACTATCTGCGTGGACGCACCGGCAAGGGCGCCCGGCTCGAAACCGTCTAGACGACCACCGGCAATCCGGCTCAGCCGTTTTTTCGAGCGGCCAGCGGCCCGATGGGGCCGTCCGTCTTCGGGCTTAGGCGACGCGCACGGGCCTATCCCTGCCCTGTCATCCGGACGCGGCCGTCGAAATAAGCACCCTCGCACACGGTCAGATTTTCCGCGGTGATACTTCCGAACACGCGCGCACGCGGTCCGATATAGACCCTGCGAGAGCTCGTGATATCGCCCCTAAGCTCGCCCATCACGACCAGCTTGCGCGCCTGTACCCGTCCTTCGACGGTCGCTTCGTCGGCGATTACCACCAAGTCGGCAGAGACGACTTCGCCGCGGAAATGCCCTTCGATCCGGACCGGTTCGTTGAAGATGAGTTTGCCGGCAACGGTTACGCCGCGTCCCACTGCGACGCGCGTCCGCTCCTGCATCCAGGCCTCGGAAGGCGAAGGCTCGCCTGCGGCGCTCGCCGGCGCTACCGGATGCATCGTATCCGCGTCCACCGAAGCTTTTCTGCGGTCGAGCAGCGCCATCGATTAATCACCCGTTCATTCCGGCGGGAAAACGTGGCAGGCGACGGCATGGCCGCCGCGGCCCGTCTCGAGCGCCGGTTCCACTCTCCGGCAAATATCCTTCGCATATGGGCATCGTGGATGGAAGGCGCATCCGGTGGGCGGCTCGACCGGGCTCGGCATCTCACCGGGTAGCTTGATACGCTCCGCGTGCGCCTCGGGATTGACCGAGGGAATCGCCGAGAGCAACGCCCGCGTATAAGGATGGCGCGGGTTGGCGTAGATGTCATCGCGGCTCGCCGTCTCCACGATCTTGCCGAGATACATGATCGCAACGCGTTGGCTGATGTGCTCGACCACGCGCAGATCGTGTGCGATGAACAGGTAGGTCAGATGAAGCCGCTCCTGGAGATCCTGGAGCAGGTTGATTATCTGCGCCTGGATCGAGACGTCGAGCGCGGAGACCGGCTCGTCGAGCACGAGAAAGCGCGGGTTCACCGCGAGCGCCCGCGCGATTCCGATTCGCTGGCGCTGCCCGCCGGAAAACTCGTGCGGATAGCGGTTCATCGCGGCCGCATCCAGGCCGACCATTTCGAGCAGCTCGGCGATCCTGCGCTCCTTCTCCGCGCCGCGCGCCAGCCGATGGATGTCGATTCCCTCGCCGACGATCGAACGCACCCGCATACGCGGATTGAGCGAGGCGTAAGGATCCTGGAAGACGAGTTGCATCTCGCGCCTGAGGCCGCGCAGTTCCTTGCGCGAGAGCGTGGCGAGATCGCGCCCGTCGAAAACCACGCGTCCCGCGGTCGGCTCGATAAGCTTTAGCAGCAGGCGGCCGAGCGTCGATTTGCCCGAGCCCGACTCGCCCACCAGGCCGAGCGTTTCGCCCGGATTGATGTCGAGATTGACGGCGTTGACCGCCTTGACCGTGAGACGCCTGCGGCGCAGAAGCCCGCTCGAACCGGCCTCGAACTCCCGGGTCAGGTTTTCGGCCCTGACCAGTGACGCGCTCGCGGCTGGCAAGACGGCCGGGCTATACGCGGATACAGGCGACATGGTGGTTGGGTGCCTTCTCTTCGAGCGGAGGTTCAACTTCGGCGCATTGCGCAATCGCTATCGGGCATCGCGGATGGAACCGGCATCCGGGCGGCGACTTGAGCGCGCTCGGAATGGTGCCGGGAATCGCTTGCAGGCGGCGATGCCGCGTTCCGTCGACTCCGGGAATCGATGCCAGCAGCCCCTTCGTGTACGGGTTCATCGGATTACGGAAAAGCTCGGCGGCCGGCGCCTGCTCCATCACGCGCGCAGCGTAAAGGATCGTAACGTCGTCGGCGTACTCGGCCACAATTCCAAGGTCGTGCGTGACCAGGATGACGGCAAGGCCAAGGCGCGACTGAAGCTCGCGTATCAGGTCCAGTATCTGCGCCTGGATCGTCACGTCAAGCGCGGTGGTCGGCTCGTCGGCGATCAGCACGCGCGGATTGCACGCCAGCGCCATCGCAATCATCACCCGCTGGCGCATCCCGCCGGAAAGCTGATGCGGATAGTCGTCGATCCTGCGCTCCGGGTCGGCAATCCCGACCATCCTGAGCGCCTCGATCGTGCGCTCGCGCCCCTCGCCGCGCGAAACCTGCTGATGGAGCCGGATCGCTTCGGAAATCTGGCTTCCGATCGTGAAAACCGGGTTCAGCGAGGTCATCGGCTCCTGGAAGATCATCGCGATTCTGGCGCCGCGCACCTTGCGCATCTCGGGCTCGGACAGCTTCGCGAGGTCGCGGCCTTCGAACAGGATCTCGCCGCCGACGATCCGCGCCGATTCGGGCAGAAGCCGCATGATCGAGAGGACCGAAACGGTCTTGCCCGAACCCGACTCGCCCACCAGTCCCATCAGCTTGCCCGGCTCGACCGAAAAGCTGACGCCGTCCACCGCACGGACCTCGCCGTCCTCGGTGAAGAACGAAGTGCGAAGCGACTTTACTTCGAGCAACGCCACGTGCGTTTCAGACTACCATCCACGGCCCCGGCCCCAAAGACGCCCACAATCGCAAACCCGTCCGCCCATCCTCAGCGCAGATGCGACGGGTCGAGCCGATCGCGGAGATGGTCGCCGAGGAAGTTGAATGACATCACGGCGAGAAAGATGAAAACGCCCGGCAGCAGGATCCACGGGTAATGGGCGAGCGCGTGCACGTCCTCGGCCTGGGCGAGGAGATTCCCCCAGCTTGCAGCGGGCTCCTGGATGCCGAGTCCGAGCAGTGAAAGCGCGCTTTCGCCCAGGATGAACCCGGGAATCGAAAGCGTTGCCGCAACCACCGCGTAGCCCATCACCGAGGGGATTACGTGGCGCGCGAGAATCCGCCGGCGTGAGGCCCCAAGCGCCCGCGCCGCCTCTACGTACGGAACCGAGCGCACCGAGGCGGTCATCCCGCGGATCACGCGCGCAAATCCCGCCCAACTGATGAAGCTCATGATCGCGACGATCATGAAAAAGGTCGCGACCGTGCTCATCCCCGACGGAATTATCGCGGCCAGCGCGAGCAGGAAGTAAAACGACGGCAGCGACATCTCGATCTCAGACCATCGCATGATGACGTTGTCGAGAAGGCCGCCCACATAGCCCGACAGCGCGCCTATCGTGATCCCGAGCGAGAAGCTTATCGCCACGCCGAGAATCCCGATGAACATGCTGACGCGCGAACCGTAAACGATACGCGAGAACAGGTCGCGTCCGAGCGCGTCGCTGCCAAGGATGAAGTACGGCGGCGCGCCGGGCGCGGTCGTAAAGATGTGCCCGCGGCTGAACAGATGCACAGAGGTTCTGGTGGTGCGGTCCTCAGCGTAGACGCGCCTTATCGCGTCCGTCATGCGCATCGGGTACGCGTAGAAAAACCCTTGCGACCATTCGGATGGCGCCGCCAGATGCAGCGCCATCGGCGGACAATCCGGCAGGCTTCGATACTGGCGGGTCGGATTGTAGGGCGCGATTACCGGCGAGCCGAGCGCAAGGATGTAGAACACGAGGAGGCACAGCGTCGAAAGTCTCACCGGCCACGACGCAAGCCGCCATTCGCGCCGAAGCTTCGCGCCGAAGCTCGCGTGCGGCTCGGGCGGCGGCGCTTCGAGCCGGATACCGGTCCGTGGCAACGCCGCGCTCACTGCGACTCCATCGACGAGAACTCAACCCGCGGATCGACCGCGACCAGTGCTATATCCGCGAGCAGGTTTCCGACCAGCAGCAGCACCGAGCCCATCAGGACCGAACCCATCACCAGGTAAACGTCGAGCGAGCGCACTGCGTCGAGCAGGAGCAGCCCGAGCCCCTGCAGGTTCATGACGGCCTCGACCAGAGCCGCGCCGCCGAGCAGGTCGGCAAGCCCGTAACCCGCCATCGTGACGAACGGGTTGAGCGCGTTTCGCAGCACGTGCTTGTAGATCACCGCGCGCTCGGAAAGTCCCTTGGCGCGCGCGGTCCTGACGAAGTCCGAGTTTTTGATTTCGAGTATCTGCGAACGCATCAGGCGCATCAGCGACGCCATCCCGGCCGTCCCGAGCACTATCACTGGCAGGATCAGATGGTTGAAGCGGTCGGCTACCTTTCCCCAGAAATCAAGCTGCGGATAGAAGACCGAATACGTCCCGCCGACCGGGAACCATCCGGTCCTGAGCGCCAGATACATCACCAGGAAAGCGAGGAAAAAGTTCGGCACCGACATCCCGAAGAATGCGAGGAATGAGAGCACACGGTCCCAGATTGAATTCTGCTTGACCGCAACGACGATTCCGATCGGAATCGCGAGCGACCACGCGAACAGCATGCTCGCCGCAGAAAGGATTATCGTGTTGACCGCGCGCGAGCCGATAAGGCTGAGCACACTCACGCGATAGGTAAGCGA
>JAJYMR010000365.1 GCA_021786815.1 Deltaproteobacteria bacterium | reverse complement strand
CCGGAGTGATCGTGGCGCTGCCCGCGATGCTCGGAATTTCGATGCCGATTCGGGTGCGTCTGCTGCTTGCGCTGGTGCTGACGGCGGCGCTGATGCCGGCCGCGACGGTCGCCATGCCGAAAGTGGGCGGGCTTCCGGCAGTTGCGATTCTGGTCGTGCGCGAGCTCGCGGTGGGCGTCGCGCTTTCGTTTGCGGGCGCGGTCGTGGTCGGCGCGGTGACGATCGCGGGCGACCTGCTGGGCAGCAACATGGAGCTGTCAAACGGAGCGATCCTGCGCGGGCCGGTGCTGATGCCCAACTCGCTGGCCGACGGGCTCGGCACGATGGCGGGGCTTCTGTTCTTTATCGCTGGTTTCCAGCGAGGCCTCCTGATTGCGCTCGGCCAAAGCCTGAGCGTTGCGCCGCTCGGAGAGCTCGGGATGCCGAACCCCGGCGGGATG
The DNA here is from genome assembly GCA_021786815.1 of Deltaproteobacteria bacterium. Taxonomy (GTDB): domain Bacteria; phylum Desulfobacterota; class Binatia; order Binatales; family Binataceae; genus DTIX01. The sequence continues at coordinate 15,165 of JAJYMR010000365.1, read as the reverse complement.
CTCGAGATTGGCGGCCGCGTGTTCTCGATCGCCTTCGAGCTTGCGCTGCCATTGCTTGTGCCGCTGTTCGTTCTCTCTCTCGCCCAGGGCGTGATCGCGCGGCTTGCGCCCCAGATAAACATCCTGATTGCCGCGCCGTCGGCAATCGTGATGGCCGGGCTGGTCCTGCTCGGGCTCGACGCGGCGGGCCTGACCGCCGGAATCATCAGCGCATGGTCGTCGGTGATGGCGGCGATGGTCGGATGGAGCCATGGCTGAACAGGATGAAAAGATACTGCCGGCGCTGCCGCAGAAGCGCAGGCGCGCGCGCGAGGAGGGCAATATCGCGCGCAGCCGCGAGCTCACCGGGGCCGCGTCGTTTTTGCTCGTTATCGTCGTGGTCGCAAGCGGCGGAGCGGCGCTCGGACGCTTCATGATGGCCGCGTTCGGCAATGCGCTGGCGGCGACGCGCTCGAGCAGCCTTGGAGGCGCGGCCGAGCAAGCGCTGGGGCGGCCGGTTGCCGCCGCGCTTCTGTTCGCCGCGCTTATCGCCGTGGGGGCGGCGCTCGGCGCCACCGCGCAGGACGGGTTCATTTTCGTGCCGGCGAGAATCGCGCCCGATCTGAAGCGGCTCAATCCGCTCTCGTACTTCGGCCGGGTGTTTTCGTTCGGCGGTCTCGCGGAACTCGGCAAGGCCGCGGTCAAGATCGTCGTTATCGCGCTGGTGGGATGGCGAACGACGCGGTGGACGCTGGAGTTGGGCGCCTCGGCGGGAACAATCCCGGCGTTTATGGGCGTGCTCGAAGCCGGAACGCATCGCCTGCTCTACGCGACCGGCGCGCTCGCGCTCGTCATCGGAGGCGCCGATTACGCGCACAAGCGCTACGAGTACGAAAACCAACTCAAGATGACGCGTCAGGAGTTCAGCGACGAACTCAAGCAGGAAGAGGGAAATCCCCAGGTCAAGCGTGCGATTCGGCGCGCCCAGCGCAAAAACTTCAAGCGCATCCGCGGCGTTCATCAGGCCGCGACGGCAAGCGTCGTGCTCACCAACCCGACCCACTATGCGGTCGCGCTGCGCTACCGGCGCGGCTTCGACCAGGCTCCCCTGGTGGTGGCCAAGGGCGCGGGCGAGAACGCGTTCAGGATCATCGCGATAGCGCGCCTTGCCGCGGTTCCCGTGCTCGAGAACAAGCCGCTTGCGCGCGCGCTGTTCAAGGCCACCGAGGTTGGCGATTTCATCCCGCGCCAGTTCTACCGCGCGATAGCGGAAGTGCTGGCGGCGATCATGCGCGCCGAGCGCGCGCGGGCGCAAAGCGCGCCGGCAAGGAGGGCGTAGCGGGCGATGGCGTCGGAAGGCAACCGCATACCGTTCATCACAGCCTCGGAACTGGCGCTGCCGGCGACCGCGATGATCGTGCTCGCCGGGATGGTCGCGCCGGTGGGGCCGATGCTGCTCGACGTGATGCTGTCGTTCTCGCTGGCGCTTTCGCTGGTGGTGCTGGTGGTTTCCGCGTCCAACCGCCACGCGCTCGACTTCTCGGCGTTTCCGACCGTGCTCCTGGTCGCAACGCTGCTCAGGCTCTCGCTCAATGTCGCCTCGACCCGGCTCATCCTGCTTCACGGCAATCTCGGGCCGGGCGCCGCGGGCGTGGTGATCGAATCGTTCGGCAGGGCGGTCGTCGGTTCGAACTATGCGGTCGGAATCGTGGTCTTCGTGGTGCTGGCGATAATCAACTTCGCGGTTGTCACCAAGGGCGCGAGCCGGGTCGCGGAAGTCGCCGCGCGCTTCACGCTGGACGCGATGCCGGGCAAGCAGATGGCGATCGATGCGGATCTCAACGCCGGCGTGATCGGCGAGCAGGAGGCGCGACGGCGAAGGCGCGAGCTCGCGCGCGAGGCGGATTTTTTCGCCGCGATGGACGGTATCGGAAAATTCGTGCGCGGCGACGCGGTCGCGGCCATCCTCATCATGATAATCAACTTGGTCGCCGGCCTTTTCATCGGGGTGATCGAAAAAGGCATGACCGTGGTCGCCGCCGCCCATACCTACAGCATCCTGACGATCGGCGACGGGCTGGCCGCGCAGGTTCCGGCGTTGCTCACCTCGACGGCGGCGGGCGTGATCGTGTCACGCAGCGCGAGTGAGCTCGACCTTCCGCGCACCATCGGGAAGGAACTGATGCGCAGTCCGGGTGTGCTGTTCGGCGCGGGCGGGCTGCTCGGTCTGCGCGGGTGGCTCCCGGGCCTTCCGCACGTGCCGTTCCTGATGATGGGCTCGGTGCTCGCTGGCCTTGGCGTGTACAGCCGCTCGCTCGCCGAGAGCGAGGCCGCTGCCGAAGGCGCGATGGTGAAGCCGAAGGCGCGGCCCGACGAACAGGCCGCAAGCCCGTGGCCCGACATCGTGCGCCTGGAGCTTGGCGCGGCGCTCATCCCGTTCGTCGATGAGCCGTGGAAGCTCGCCGAGAAGATCCAGGCGCTGCGTCCCAAGCTGCGCGAGGAGTTGGGAATCACGCTGCCGGCCGTCCGGATCGTCGATAATCTTGCGCTCGATCAGAACACCTACCGGATCCTGCTGCGCGGCGCCGAGGTCGCGCGCGGAATAATCCGGACCACGATGAGCCTTGCGCTTCCCGGGCCGCGCGGACCGAGCGCGAACGTGAAGGGAATCGAGACCGTGGAACCGGCCTTCGGCCTTCCGGCGCTATGGGTCGCCGGCGAGCAGGCCTCCAACGCGATTCTCGCCGGTTACACCGTGGTCGACGCGCTGACCGTGCTCGTGACCCATTTTGCCGAGGTGGTTCGTGCCCAGGCGAGCGAGATCCTGACGCGCAAGGACGTTGAGACGATGCTCGAGGCGGCGCAGAAAGTGGTGCCGAGAATCGTCGAGGAACTCTCAGGCGTCAATATCCACCTGGGCACGGTGTACCGCGTGCTCCAGCTTCTGCTCGCGCAGCGCATCGCGGTGCGCGACTTGCCGCTTATCCTGGAAGGGCTCGCGGCCGAGGGCTCCGCGTCGAAGGACCCGGCCGAGCTTGCCGAACGAATCCGTCCGCTTATCGGAAGAGCGATATGCGAGCCGCTGCGGCGCAAGGACGGCAAGCTGCCAGTCCTGGTGGTCGATCCGATGCTCGAAGAGCCGTTTTTCAGCGCGGCGGGAAACGAGCGCGAAACGATTACCGATCCGGCGGTGCTCAACTCGGTCACCGAGGCGGTGCGCAAGGCGACCGCCGACGTCGCGGGCAAGATGATGGAGATGCCGGCGGTCGTGGTCTCTCCGCAAATCCGGCGGATGTTCGAGCGCGTCGCGCGCCGCGCCTCGCGCCATATCGTGGTTCTCGGCGCGAGCGACATCCCGGCCGGGGTTGAGCCGGCGATCGTAGGGAGGATCGCGTGAAGGCCTACCTGAAGAACGGCAGCGATGGCCTTCGACCCGCGCTCGACGACGCCGAGATCGCGAGCATCGTGGAACGCTACATGCCGCTCGTGCTCAAGCTGGTCGATCGCACCTGGATTTCCTCGCGGGTCGGAATCACCCGCGATGATCTCATCTCCGCCGGTTCTTACGGTCTTCTGCTCGCGGCGCGGCGATTCGATCCGGCGCGCGGCGTTGGTTTCGGCGTGTTTGCGCGCGCCCATATCCATGGCGCGCTGATGCGCGAGATAAACCTTGCCAGCAAGGCCGCGGGCGCCGGCTCGCAGGATTCATTTGTCGATCCCGCCGAGGTTGAACCCGATTCGCTCCCCGACGAACAGGCGGCGAGCGCCGCCGACAGCACCGAGAACGCCGAGCTCAGGGAGCTGATGGAATACGTCCTGAACGAGGACGAGCGGCTTGTGCTCGCTCTCTACTACTTCGAGGAACTGACACTCGCCGAGATAGCCGCCGTGGTCGGCGGCTCCGAGAGCAGCGCCGCGCGCACGATCAAGGGCGCGCTCGCAACGCTCAAGGCGGCGATGAAAGGAGAAAAAGTGCGATGAATGGACTTTATGTGGCCGCCTCCGGAGCAGCGAGCATGCTGGCCGACCTCGAGTCCGCCGCCGGAAATCTCGCCAACGCCAGTACGCCCGGCTTCCGCCGGCTGTTCACGCAGGTGCAGGCGATGGGCGGCAACGGCTCACCGTATCGGTACGCGGTCTCAGGCGGGGTGCCGATGGTTGATGCGGCCCAAGGCCCGCTCCATCGCACCGGAAATCCGCTCGATGTCGGATTGACCGGCGCGGGCTTCATGACGGTGCAGACGCCCAACGGCTACGCCTACACGCGTGACGGCGAACTCAGCGTCGATTCGCGCGGGACGCTGATGGCCGCGGGCTATCCGCTGGTCGCCGTGGGTGGCGGAACGATCACGGTCGCCCCGGGAAACCTGACCATCAGCCCCGACGGCCTTGTCAGCGTCAACGGCGACGCGCTCTCGCAGATCGCGCTGGCCGATCCCACTGGCGCCGAGATGCAGCCGGTCGGGCAGAGCCTGTACCGTCCGGCTGGCGGCGGCGCGCTTCCGGCCGACGCCACGGGAACCCAGCTCCACCAGGGATTTCTTGAAAGCTCGACCGGAAGCCTCGTGGGCTCGATGCTCGGAGTGATGAACGCGATGCGCAGTTATCAGGCCTCGATGAACGCGGTGCACTCGATCAGCAACGATGAGCAGCACGCGATCCAGACGTTAACCCTGCAAGCGTAACGAAGGGGGTTTCAATGCTTCAGGCGCTTTCGATTGCCGCCACCGGGATGCAGGCGCAGGAAACCCGCATCCAGGTCATCGCCAACAACCTTGCCAACGCTTCGACGCCCGGCTTCAAGGTCTCGCGCGCGCGATTCCAGGACCTGCTTTACGTTACCAATCGCCAGGCGGGAACCCAGTCCTCGCAGGTGAGCTACGTGCCTACCGGCATAACGATCGGGCTCGGCACTCGCACGGCCGCGGTTGACCAGGTGTTCACCGAGGGCGAGCTTCAGCAGACCGGCAACCCGCTCGACGTCGCGATACAGGGCCAGGGGTTCTTCCAGATCTCGATGCCCGATGGGAGTATCGCGTACACGCGCGACGGCAGCTTCCGCATCGATCAGAACGGCCGGCTCGTTACCCTCGACGGCTATCCCGTAATCCCTGGCATCAATATTCCGCAGGGCGCTCATCACATCACGATCGGCCCGGACGGCACCGTCTCGGTGCAGGTCAACAACCAGGCTGTTCCGACCCAGATCGGCCAGCTCCAGATCGTGCAATTCGTCAACCCCGCCGGGCTGGAGCCGCTCGGACAGAACCTCTACCGGCAGGCCGAGGCCGCGGGACCGCCGCAAACCGGTATCGCGAGCGAGAACGGCTTCGGTTCGATCCAGCAGGGATTTCTCGAGATGTCCAACGCGAGCGTGGTCCAGGAACTGGTCGGCCTAATCGAGGCGCAGCGCGCCTACGAGGCAAGTTCCAAGGCCGTGCAGGTGGCGGACCAGATGCAGGGTACCGCAAATGGACTCGTACAGTAGGACAGGGCGCCATGCCCGACAGGCGCAAAGGCCGGCGCCCGCGCTCGTTCGTGCAGCAGGGCGCGCCCTGCGCGCGGCGACAGTGGCCGGCGCTGTTTTTGTCCTCGGCGGCGCGATTGCCGCGGCGGCGAATGCGCCGATTGCGGCTGCGAACGCGCCAGCCTCGGCTTCGGCTCGAGGCGCCGCGGCGCGCCGCGAACTTGCCGCGCAGGTGCTCGAGCGGCTCAGGACGCGGATGCCCTTGGGCGTGCGAATCGACGCGGTCAACCTCGGATGCGAGCCGCCGCCCAATGCGAGGCTCAAAAGCGTCGCTCCCGGCGTGAGCGTCCTGAGTTCGCGCGGCTTCGTGGTCGAACTTGGGGAGAACGGGCGCACGTTTGTTTGCAGCGCCTGGGTGGACGCGAAGCGTCCGGTCCTCGCCGCATCGCGCGATATCGCGCCGAACCAATCGCTCTCGCAGGCCGACTTCACGACCACATGGGTGGACGCGTTCAGCGGGGCGCCGGGCGCGTTCGCAAGCTTCCCGGACCAGGGTCCGTACGTGGCCGCTACTGACATTCGCGCCGGCCAGCCGCTTTACCCGAGCGAGCTTGCGCGGCCCTTGGCGGTCCATCCGGGCGACATGGTCACGGTGCTGGTCCGAAACGGCCCGGTTCTGGTACGCACCCGGCTTGAAGCCCGTCAGGCGGCTTCGATAGGGCAGACGGCCACGATGGTAAATCCGAGCAGCGGCGCGGTGGTAAGCGCGACCGTCACGGGCGTCAGGGCCGCGGAGATGGTGCTTCAATGAGAAGCCGGGTCATCGCCGTCGCGGCGATTTTGCCGCTTGCCGTGGGCGCGGCGGGATGCAGCGTCGTACCGTTCGTTCCGATGATCGCGCACGCCGCGCCGCGGATACTGTTTCCGAATCACGGCCATCAGAGCGCCACCGCGCAGGATCCGCCCGACCCGCCCGACCCTGTGCTCGAAAACGCCATCACGGCCAAAACCACCGCAGCCGGCCCTGGCGAGCGCGGCGGCGATATCGAGCAACAGGACTCGACCGCATTCGTTCCCGACTCGCCGGGCAGCATCCCGCTTCGGGTTTCCGCCATCGACCTGGTCTCGGATCCCAAGGCGTACGCCGTCGGGGACATCGTTACGGTGAAGGTTGTCGAATCGATCAATGGCCAAAGCAGCGCCCAGACCAGTCTTGCCAACAAGCGCTCGATTCAGGCCGGGATGCCGAACCTGTTCGGCGCGACCGAATCGCTCGCCGCGCACAATCCGCTGCTGAATCTGAGCAACTTAATTCAGGGCGGCTCCAACAACAGTACGACCGGAAGCGGGGCCATGACCGCGACCGACGCCTTCACCGCGACCGTGGCCGCCGTCGTCGTGGCGGTGAATCCGGGCGGCACGCTCTCGATTCGAGGCGAACGCAATCTTCGGGTCAACGGCGAGGACGATACGATTCACTTAAGCGGCGTGGTTCGGCCCGTGGACATCGACTCCAACGACACGGTTCCCTCGCAGAATGTTGCCGACCTGCATCTGAGCATTACGGGTGAGGGTCTGATCCGGGACAAGCAGGGCGACGGCCTGGGCACCCGGATGATGGACTGGCTATGGATGTTTTGATGAAGACGAGAGCGTTCAGGATAACCGCGCTCGCGGCGATGATTCTTCTGTGCGCCGGCGCGGCGCTGGCCGCACAGCCGAGCGGGCAGACGATTCTGTTGCCGCCGCCCGACCATCCGACCCTAATCCCGCCGGCCGGCGGCATCCTCGGCTTTCAGCACGGGCTCGGCGGTGAGACGGCCCGGCTCGGCTCGCTCGCCCATATCCACGGCATCCGCGTGAACCATCTGCTCGGCCACGGCCTCGTGGTTGGTCTTCAGAACACGGGCGACACGCAGGAGACATTGTTTTCGATCGAGTTCCTGCTCAACATGCTGCGCCACGGCCAGGTGACGCTGCCTGCGTCGCTCAACCCGATCAACATCCAGACCCGCAACCTGGCGGCCGTGATGGTCACGGCGGATCTGCCGCCCTTCGCGCGCACCGGAAGTCGGATCGGGGTGTTGGTCTCAGCGCTCGGCGACGCGCGCTCGCTCCAGGGTGGAACGCTCCTGATGACGCCGCTTCGAGGCGCGGACGGACGCGTTTACGCTCTGGCGCAAGGGCCGCTGACGATGGCGGGATTCTTTACCGGCGGCTCGGGAGGCGCGGCGGTGAAAAAGAATTTTCAGACCGCCGGATCGATTCCCGGCGGCGCCACGGTTGAGCGGGAAGTGCGCGAGAATTTCGCCGCATCGGGCAGCGTCGAGATCGAACTCGACCATCCCGACGCCGCACTGGCCGAAAACGCGGCCGGCGCGATCGGACGGCGCTTCAAGCAGTCCCAGGTCGCCGTGATGGATCCCGGCACGCTCAAGGTCACCCTGCCGCCGTGGATCTCGCCGGTGCAATTCGTCGCGCAGGTCGAGCGATTGCCGGTCATGGTCAATGATTCCGACCGGATTATCGTGGACGAACGTACCGGCACGGTCGTGGTCGGTGGCGAGGTCACGGTGGGAGAGGCGGCCGTCAGCCACGGCAACCTGACCGTCACGATCCAGCCCGAGCTTATGGTTTCGCAGCCGGGTGCCTTCAGCAACGGCACAACCGTGAGCCAAAAGACCGCGAAGATAACCGTCAGTCAGTCGCCCGGGCAGTTCTTTATGGTGCCGCGGGGCGCGAGTGTCGCGCAGATAGCGGAGACGCTTAACGCCGTTGGAACCAAACCGGACGACGTGGTCGCAATCTTCGAGGCCTTGAGCGAAGCCGGTGCGTTGCACGGCCATCTGATCGTTCAATAACTGACCGCGCCCGTTGATAGGGCGCACGGGAGAGCAGCTTATGTCCAACTCGATGCCCGCAATTTTCAGTCGGCCGCTGATGGGAGCCGCGCCGCAGAAGGAGACCAAAACCTGGCGCGTCGCCCAGGGGTTGGGAGCCGTGTTTGCCGGGATGCTTGCGCGCGAAATGCGCAAGGCGCTCAGCGTCGACGGCAAGGGTCCGATGGGAACCTCCAAGGGAGCCGGCTCGGAGATGTACGGGGCGTTCTTCGACCAGACGATGGGTAAGGCGCTGGCCAAGTCGCCCGCGATGGCGCCGCTCGAGGCGGCGATCGAGCGCTCGATGACCCACCAGCCGCATCAGGAGATGCGTGGCGCAGGCGGTCTGGGGCCGGCCCAGGGCGCCGGCGCGGCGGATGGGCTCAAAATATCGGACTCGGCCACAAGCGATCGGCTGGGTCCGGTGATGCTGCCTCCGCGGGAGCCATCGATGGCACCGGTATTGCCACCTCCTCCGAGACTCAAGGGGTGAACGCCATGAGTATCTCAATCAGCAACATCGTTGGCTCCTCCGCGTCCGCAACTGGGACAGTCGGTGCGACACAAAGCGCACAGGCCCTCACCCAGGCAGGCGGCTCAAAGGCTCCTGACGGCGACGGCGACCTTGGCGTAGAGCCTGCAGGGCAAGGCGTCAGCACGAGCGTATCCGCTCTGGCCAGTGCGGTCTCACGCCACGCGGGCGGCGCGAAATCGCTGTCTTCGTTCCGTCCGGGCGTGGTCTCGCAGCTTCAGAACCAGATTTCGGCGGGTTCCTACCAGCCGAACATGGTTCAGACTGCCGCGGCCGTGTCGCGCGCTCTCAAGGGAATGGGCGGATGAGCGCGCTCGCCGAGGAACTGGCCCGGCTCGGTGGGAGCCTCGGCGACGCAGGTACGGTGCGAGCCGCTGCGGCGAGGCTCGAAGAGTTCGCGCGGCGGCTCTCCACCGACAGCCACGAACTCGGGCGCGCCGAACTCGGGGCCATACGGATGCAGGCCGAGGCACTGGCAAAGACCGTGTTCGAGCTGAACCGCGCGGTCTCGGCGCGCGTGCGCGCGCTCGGCCTTGAGGTTTCCCATGGCGGTCAATCTTAGCGCGGTAGGTCTGAGCGGGATCGCCGCCGCCGAGGCGGAACTTGCGGCGGTCGAATCGAACCTGACCAACGCCTCGAATCCGAATTACTCGGTCGAGTCGGTCAATCTTGCGGCCGCTCCGGCTCCCGACGGCGCCGGCAACGGAGTGCAGGTTCTCGGCACGGTGCGCGCCCAGGCGCCGTTTCTGACCTCGGAGATAAACAGCGCGCAGTCCAACCAGAATTTCAACCAATCGTTCGCCCAGGTGACGCAGGTCGCCCAGAGCATCCTCGCCCCGGCTTCCGGCGCCGACCTCGGGCAGGCGATGCAGAATCTGTTCAACGCTTTCACCAACCTCGCGGCTTCGCCCGAGGATTCGTCGGTGAGGCAGACGGCGATATCCGCGGCTGGGACCTTCGCGCAGACGGCTCAGCAGGTTTCCTCGGGACTGGCCACCGCGGCCAGCAACGCCCTTTCCGGTCTCCCTTCGCTGGTTACCCAGGTGAACCAGCTCAGCAGCCAGATAGCCAATCTTAACTCCCAGATAGCGAGCGCGCAGGCGGGAGGGTCTCAGGCGCCCGCGCTTCTCGACCAGCGCGACGCGCTCGTTTCGCAGCTTTCGCAACTGATCGGAGCGAGCGCCGATTCGCAGGGCAACGTCACGGTGAACGGAGTGCCGCTGGTTTTTGGCACCAACGCGTTCACCCTGAACGTCACGGGTTCGGGCACGAGCACGGGGCTGGAGGTTTCGCTCGCCAGCGGAAACATTCCGGTCGCGACTGCCAGTCTTGGTGGCACGATCGGAGGCCTGTTTGCGGGCGTGACCAGCGTGAACCAGCTCGCCACCAACTTCGACAGCATGGTCACGTCGATCGCTACCGCGATCAACACCCAGCACGCGGCCGGTTACGGGCTCAACGGCTCGACCGGCAACAATCTTTTTCTTATACCCGGTTCGGGCACGGGTCCGATTTCGCTTAATCCCGCGATAAACGTGCAGAACCTGGCGGCAGCCTCGACCGCGGCCGGCGTTCCCGGCGACGGGAGCAACGCAGGCGCAATAGCGGCCCTGGGCCAGGCGAGCGGGCTCGATCCGGCCTATCCGAACAGCACCTTCGCGCAGGCCTTCGCCCAACTGCAGAGCGGATTCGGCGCCTCTGTGCAGGCGGCCGGCAGCAACCAGCAACAGGCGGCCGCAACCGTCCAGTCGCTCACGCAGCTCAAGAGCTCAATCACGGGCGTCTCGCTCAACGAGCAGCTCACCAACCTGGTTGAATACCAGAGTGCGCTTCAGGCGGCGGGCCGGGCGGTGCAGGCGGTCAACGACATGGCAACCTTCCTGGTTCAAGAGGTCTGATAAATGAGCATCTCTAACGTCACTCTGTTCGGCGCGCTTGCAAGCTCCATAACCGCAGTGGAACAGAAGATTCAGCAGAGCCAGCAGGACCTGGCCACCGGCAAGCAGGTCAACCAGCCCTCCGACAACCCGACCGCATGGGAGCAGAGCAGCGTCATGACGGCGAGCGAATCGGCGATTTCCAACGACGTCTCGCTGGCCGGGCGCGTACAGACAAGGCTTTCGAGCGCCGACTCGGCGCTGAGCCAGGCTGAGAACGCGATCACTTCCGCCATACAGACGGCAACCCAGGGCTCAAGCGGCACTATCGGCGCCTCGCAGATGCAGGGGCTTGCCCAGTCGGTGCAAGGCTTGCTGTCGGACGTCCTCAACGCTGCCAACCTGCAGGAACTTGGCTCGTATGTCTTCGGCGGAATCCAAACGCTCACGCCGCCGTACAGTTCCGTCGGAGTGTACTCCGGCGCTACCGCCTCCAATTCTGCGACCTTCAGCAACGGCACCAGCGTGCAGGAGAGCTTCAACGGCCAGGCAATCTTCGGAGACAACACGACCGGCGCGATCGGGGCGCTGACCTCGCTCGGAAACGCGCTCAGCGCCGGCAACCAGAGCGCGGTTGCCGCGACTCTGCCCGCGCTCCAGTCGGCATTGCAGCAGTTGGCTTCTGCGCGTACCACGGTCGGTGCGGGGCTGGGCACGCTGCAGACCATGGTGACGAACTCCAACAGCCAGTTGACGTCTCTGCAGGGCGCCCAGAGCAATCTCGTGGACGCCAACGTGGCCCAGGTGGCGGCCACTGTTCAGGAACAGATGCTCCAGCAGGGGGCCCTGGTGAATCTCGCCACGGAACTGTCGAAAATGCCTCTGGTGAACGTCCTGGCCTGACATCGCCCGTTCCTGCAGGGCGTTTGGAAGGCTTGTGCAACCATCCGGGACGAAATGTTCGGACAAATCGTGGGGTGTCCCGAGCGGTGAGATTGTACCTGAACCAGGAACGGTTCGTGCGGCTGTGCCTTCGGCCCAAATTAGGCGAATCTGGCTTCGCTCGATTATCTTTTAGCCGTCAAGTCGCTGAATTTGTCGCGGCTTGACTCTAAGCCACCAAGTTTTTAGGCTGGTCGGCCTAGGGGACGACCTCTGTTGCGCCGTCGATCCTGAGGGGCGATGCAAAAGAGGGCCGACGCATGTCTGGCAATATTCCAGCAACGGTCGTGGAGTTCGCCTCGATTGCGTACGCTCGGAGCACGCCGTCCAGTTCCCGGTCAAAAGCGCGCGGCTCATCGTTGCCCGCTGGCGGGAACGATCCCGCGTCGGCATTCGCAATCCGCTTGGTGGGGTTTCGGCTCGCATCTCATCTGAACCCCAGAAAGCGCCGAACGCGGAAGATTTCCGAACGATCGAAATTCGAAACGAAAGGCGCCCGGCCGGGCAGCCGGAGCATCGGGCTGCGCCGCCGGGCTTTGGTCTTCGATGGATTTGCAATCAGGGCCAGTGAGCGCAGGAATGAAATTCCTCGGATTTTCACGCTACGCGTGCCCGGTTCCAGCAGGACTATATTAAGCAACCGCCGGACAGAGAAGCCTTGTTATGTGCATCAGTGAACATGATTGTTGCCTGCAGCAGATATAGTTCGGGATATTCACTGAGTAGCCTGGAAACCCTGAGTCTGGCTAACGTTAGGTTGATTTTGCGTAGTACCAGGCATTGTAGCGGTGGGCGGCTGGCCGGCCGGATTCGGAGCGCCGTACGGCGAGACGCCAGGAGTTGGCGTGGGTGTTGGTATATTCCGGATGATATACGCGTTGTCTTCGTCGCTGAGACATTTGCAGCTCGGACTTGTAGTTATACTTTCGAGCGTGTAGGACTTTGGAATAGGCTGGTTGGCGCAGATTACCATGATGCTTCCGTTGATGGGGTCGAGCCGTCGCGCGGTGCAGGAACCGGCGCAGATAGGGGAGTTGCCGGTCGCAGTGATGACCATTCCTTTCGGCGCGGTATCGCCCGCGCATACCACCGCAGCCTGTCCCTGCGGAGTCGGCTGAGCCATTGGGGGGTACGGGGGCATGGGCTGGTTCTGAACGGGGGGTTGCGGCTGGTTCTGAATCGGCGGCATCGGCATGGGCTGGTTCTGGGCCGACGATATCGGAATAGTCAGCATCGCGAGCAGTGAGATGGGCACGAGCGCGACAATGAATTTCTTGAGCATCGGAGCCTCGCCTCTGCGTCTACTTTGCCAGAGTAAAATTCATCGCAAAAGAGGCGTGGGCGATCATCGCGAGGAAGTCGGCATTCTGTTTGTGGACGGTCAGGAGCGGAGATGAAGATGCAGCCCTTCGAGACGGCTCGGGGAAATCGTATTGCGGGCTTTCTTATAGCGACGTTGGTTACGTGCGGTTTACTCTTGTTTGGCGCCGCGCGTGCCTCGGCTCAGGGCGGTTCGTTGCAGGGCATGGCCCAGCAGTTCGGCATCTCCGGAAGCCAGATGCAGCAATTGCAACAGGCGGCATCGCAGGGAACGCTGGGCTCCCAGGACATACAGCAGCTTTGCTCGGGGATGGCTGCTCGGCAGATGAGCGCTGCCCAAATCAGTTCGATTGGTAATGCGCTCGGCCTGTCGGCGATGCAACTGAATCAGTTGGAAAACTGCATCGCAACGCAATCGCAGAGCCAGATGCAGAACCCGATGGGACCCAATGCCGGCGTGCCTTTTGCGCAATCGACGCCTTCAGGCCCTTCGCAAATCGAGACGCAGTTCCGGGAACTTCAGACGCCGTACAAGCTCTACGCCCAGCCTTCGGTCAACCGAATCAAGCAGTTCGGCTACGATATCTTCAGTTCTCCGGTTTCGACTTTCGCTCCGGTTTCAAATGTTCCTGTCGGCAAGGATTATATTCTCGGGCCCGGCGACGATCTCGACGTCATCCTGTGGGGCCGGGTCAATCAGACATACCATTTGAGCGTTCATCGCGACGGAACGGTGTTGATGCCGCAACTCGGGCCGATCCAGGTGGCGGGTCTAACCTTTGAGCAGGCCAAAAAACTTCTGGAAGGGCGTGCGGGCCAGATTACCGGAGTAAAGGTCGACGTGACGATGGGGCAGCTTCGCACGATCCAGGTGTTTGTGATCGGCAAGGTCAACCATCCCGGCCTGTATACAGTCAGTGCGCTCTCGCACGTCTCGAACGCGCTCGTTGCGGCCGGTGGAATCAACAAGATGGGCAGCCTGCGTGAGATAGAAGTGCGCCGCGACAATCAGGTCATCGCGCATATAGACCTGTACAACATGCTGCTGCACGGAAACACCGCGGGCGACGTGAGGCTCCATTCGCGCGACGTCATCTTCGTGCCGGTGATAGGCCCGGTGGTTGCCGTTGTCGGCGACGTGAAGAGTCCCGCCATCTACGAATTGAAAGGCTCGGAGGATCTCGGACAGGTGCTCCAGATGGCCGGTGGCGTGACCGCCTTCGGTTACGCCGAGCGCGTGCAGGTTGAGCGGATTCAGAGCCATCAGCGCCGCGTCGCGCTCGACGTGAACCTCACTGCCTCAGGCTCCTCGGGTTTTCCCATCGACGACGGCGACTTGATCAGGGTGTTCACGGTCCTCCCGCGGCAGCGCGACGTGGTGATGGTCAAAGGAAACATCAATGAGCCCGGGAGTTACGAATGGCGCCCCGGGATGCGGGCTTCGGACCTGATAAGCGAGGCCCAGGGGATCTCCAGGCATACGTATCTTGCATACGCGCTTATCAAGCGTGAGCAGGGTCCCGCCGATCCAACCGAATTAATCAGGTTCAATCTGAAAGGCGCGCTCTCGCAGTCGCCGCAGCAGGATCCGATGCTGCAACGCGGGGACACCCTAGTCATCTACAACCAGACCGAGATTCGACAGGCGCCCGTCGTCTCGGTCTTCGGGCAAGTGCGCCGGCCCGGCAAATATCCGCTGACGCCTGGAATGAAGGTCAGGGATCTCGTTTATGAGGCGGGCGGTTTCAAGAGGGGCGCCGCAAAGGACCGCGCTCAACTGACGCGCACGGAGACGATGAACGGCGCTGTGGCACGCTATATCCATATGCGCGTCGATCTGGCGTCCGCCTTCGATTCGCCTCAGGGTGGGGAAATCCCGCTCCAGCCCGGCGACCAGTTGTTCATCCAGGAGGCGTCCAACTGGCATGCGCCCTGGTCAATGACGGTCAAGGGCGAAGTGGAGCGGCCGGGTCCGTATCCGATCTTCTCCGGAGAGCGCTTGGCGACAGTGCTGCGCCAGTGCGGCGGGTTCCGGCCCGGTGCTTATCTGCCGGCAGCGATCTTTATCAGGCAGTCGGTGAAAAAGGTGCAGCAAAAGGAACTGGATAAGGCGCGCGACCGTATCCAGGAGGAGATGGCGAGACTCGCCATGATGCCAACGGCGCCGGG
>JAJYMR010000138.1 GCA_021786815.1 Deltaproteobacteria bacterium | reverse complement strand
ATCGAATCGAGATCGATTTGCTCGCGCAGATCGACCGCCGGATCGATCTCTCCGGTTTCCGCCTCGGGTGCGATTTTTTTCAGCTCACGAAGCACGAGCGCCTTGATCTCGTCGTCGGTCATAGCTTTTCCGGCTCCTGCAGGATGCGATCGATTGCGGCGAGAAAGAGCGCGCCGCGATGGCCGTCGCTGACGCGATGGTCGGCGGAAAGCGTGGCCTTGATCACGGGCCGCGCTCCGACCATCCCGTTGGCAGCCCACGGGCGTTCGACGATTTTTCCGAAACCGACGAGCGCGACCTGCGGCGGATAGATTATCCCGAAGACGGTTTCGACGCCCTCCTCGCCGAGGCTGGTCACGGTGATTGTCGCGTCGGCGATTTCCGAACTGCGAAGCACGCCGGCGCGGACGCGCTTTACGAGATCGCGCAGGGCCACCATGACCTCGTTCAGGCTCTTCTTGTTCACGTCGTGAATTGCGGGTGCGACGAGTCCTCCGGTCCTCAGAGAGATTGCGACGCCGACGTGGATCTCCTCGCTCCGCTTGAACGCGCCTTCGATCCAGAAGCCGTTCATCTCGGGGACTTCATGAATAGCGAGCGCGACCGCTTTCAGAAGCATCACCGCGTAAAGCAACCGCTCGGTGACGGGCCGCTTCAGGTTCTCCGCCCGCAGCCACTCCATCGCGCGGCTCATGTCGATGTGCGTCGCGAGATAGTAATGCGGGATCTCACGCTTCGAGCGGCCCATCGCAGCGGCTATCACCTTGCGGATCATCGCCTGGCGTTCGGCAGGCGAAGGCGCGGGCTTGGGCGGCACAGCAGCGACCTTCGGCGCTTCGACTGGCGGCGGAACGGCTGGCGCGGCCTCGGGAGGCGGAGCGGCGGGAGCAGGCGCGGCGGCCTTGGCGGCGCGTTCGACGTCGGCCCTGGTGATTGCGCCGTCGAGGCCGGTTCCCTTGACCTTTGAAACATCCACGCCCAGTTCCAGCGCGACGCGCATCGCAAGCGGCGAGATGTGCAGGCGCGGCCGCTCGGGCGCTCGCGCAGGCGGCGGCGCTTTCGGCTTCTCGACAGGAGGCGCTGCGGGAGCGGGCTTTGCCGCAGGCGGCGCTTCCTCGCCGGTAGGCGGCGGCGTGGAAGGCAGTGCGACTGCGGGCTTGGGTTTTTCGGCGGGCGGAGGTGCGGCGGCGACTTCGCCGTCGGTGCGGATTATCGCGAGGACTTCGCCGACGGGAACTTTTTCGCCTTCGGGAACGACGATTTTTTCGACGACACCGGCCTGGAAGATTTCGACTTCGATCGTCGCCTTCTCGGTATCGACGACCGCGACGATATCGCCGCGCTTGACCGCGTCGCCCGGCTTGACCAGCCATTGAAGAACGGTGCCGACCTCCATGTCGGCGCCGAGCGCGGGCATCCGGAACTCAGCCACGTTCGCCCACCATCGCGCGCGCCGCTTCGACTATCGCGGGCGGCTGCGGAAGCGCGGCGTCCTCGAGATGTTTCGCGTACGGCATCGGGACTTCGGCGCTGCATACGCGGGCGACCGGCGCGTCGAGTTCATAGAACGCGCCTTCCATGATGCGCGCGCTGATTTCGGCCGAGATACTGCCGCTGCGCCATCCCTCGTCGATTATGAGTGCGCGATGGGTCCTCGTTACCGAATCGATAATGGCAGCGTTATCAAGAGGACGCAGCGTGCGGAGATCGAGCACTTCGGCGTTGATTCCCGCCCTGGCCAGTTCGTCGGCGGCTTCGAGGGTCTTGCCGAGCGTGCCACCGTAGGTAATCAGGCTGATGTCGGTTCCGGGACGCCGAATCGCGGCCTTTTCGATATCAACCGCGCCGGCGTCGGCCGCGAGTTCGCCTTCCATGTTGTAGAGCGCGCCGTTCTCGAAGATCAGCACCGGATTGGGGTCTTCGAGCGCCGTCCACAGCATCCCGCGGGCATCTTCGAGCGTCGCCGGGGCGAGAATTTTGATGCCTGGAATGTGCGCGTACCATCCTTCCAGGCTATGCGAATGCTGCGCGGCGAGCTGGCGTCCCGCGCCGGTCGTCATCCTGATAACGAGCGGGATGTTGAACTGGCCGCCTGACATATAAAGGATGGTCGCGGCGTTGTTCATAATCTGGTCGAGCGCAAGCAGGCTGAAATTCACCGTCATGATCTCGACTATCGGCCGCATCCCGCCCATCGCGGCGCCGATTCCCGCGCCGACGAAGGCCGATTCGGAAAGCGGAGTGTCGCGGATACGCTCGGGGCCGAATTCCTCGAGCAGTCCCTTGCTGACGGCGTAGCATCCGCCGTATTTGCCGACGTCCTCGCCCATCAGGAACACGCGCGGGTCGCGCAGGAGCGCCTCGCGAATCGCCTGGCGCATCGCCTCGCGATACGTAACGCGAACGGTCTTCGCCTGCGCGCTCATTCCCGGCGCCTTTCGCGGTAAACGAACTTCGTCAGCTCCTCGATCGGCTCCCACGTGCCGGCTTCGGCGAATTCGACCGCCTTGGCAAGCTCCGCCTCGACTTCTCCTTCGAGCCGCTTGAGGTCTTCGTCATTGAACAGGTTTTGCTCGCGCAGGAATGCCTCAAAAGTCGTGATCGGATCGCGCTTCTTCCATTCCTCGACTTCCTGCTTGGTCCGGTACAGTTGCGGGTCGTACATGGAATGGGCGCGGTACCTGTAGGTGCGAAACTCGACAAAGCACGGGCCCTCCCCCGCTCGAACGGCGAGAACGGCGCG
>JAJYMR010000061.1 GCA_021786815.1 Deltaproteobacteria bacterium | reverse complement strand
GCGCAGGATGGCCTGTTACGGCGCGCTACAGGAAGGTGCAACTTACACCGCCTATCGGGCGCAAAGGGAACGCGCTCACATCGCGGGCGACAGCGTGCTGGAAGCCATCTTTTTTTATGTCGGCCGGGATGAGGCGGCCCATGCCGGCTTTTACCGGGCAATAATCGAGATGGAACTTTCCGAGGACCGCGAGGGAACGATTTCCGATCTGGCCTACGTGTTTGCGAACTTCAAGATGCCCGGCGACGGCCTGATCCGGGACTATCGGCAGAGGCTCGCGAGTTCCGGCGCGGGAATAAGCCCGCGGACGTTTCTGGAGCGGGTACTGATGCCGCTTCTGACGACGCTGGGAATCACCCGCGACGAACTCAAGGCCGCAATGAAAAGGCAGTCCGCCCTCGCCGCGTAACTTCGATTGTTCAATGGTGCCGAGGGCGGGACTTGAACCCGCATGTGCTTTCGCACGGAGGATTTTGAGTCCTCTGCGTCTGCCGTTTCGCCACCTCGGCACTTGAGGCTCGGCGCGGGAGTTCCTACCCGCGTCAATCTTTTATACTGAGACTCGCCGCGCGCGACAACGCGCCCGCGCTTTGCCCGCGCCGCGCGTCACGGATGCTGCAATCGAAAAACCGCAGCATCCGCGCCGCGCCGCCGCCCTCGATGGCCACTTTCGCGCAACGGAGCGCATCAGGGACGCGGCCTGGCGCTCGAATCTGAAAATAGACGACACGAATCGCGCTCGATTTCGACGCTTCGTTGCCTCGATCGCTGCCGCGTGCGAAACGATCACTCATGGCTGTGGCACCATCACGAGCGCCCGCGATCGCGGCCGGTTCCGAGCGCGAGCGCATCGGCTTCAAAGATCGCGCGGCGAATCTCAGGCATCTGGGCGGCAATATCCTGCTCGCATGCGCATTCTTCGCCGCGGCGTATCCGAACATCCGCCATTACGGCACCGGCGTTGCCAACGCGATATGGGCGGGCGGCGCGATAATCATGGGCGCGGTATCGCTGATTCGCGTGCCGCCCCGGAACGCGATGCTCGACGTGCGGGCGTTCGCCTCGACCGCCGGGATGTTCACGGTGCCGTGCCTGATGCGGCCGGCAGCTACGGCCGCCGGAGCGGTCCTCGGCGTTGCGCTTGCGCTGGAGATTTCGGGCCTGATGCTGTCCGAAGCGGCACGGATTTACATGGGGCGGAGCTTCGGCGTGCTTCCGGCGAATCGGGGAATCGTGTCGCGCGGGCCGTTCCGCGTCGTGAGGCATCCTGTGTACCTCGGATGGTTTATCCTGAGCGCCGGATTCGCGCTCGCCTATCCGAGCGCGCGCAACTTCGCGTTCCTCGCGATAACGCTTCCGTTCATGTTCTGGCGAATCAGGCTCGAGGAAGAACTGCTCGCGCACGACTGGGAATATCGGCTCTACCGCGCAAAAGTCCGCTATCGGTTGATCCCCGGCCTCATCTGACGCGCGCCGTTTCCGAATTCCTCTCCGCGATTTCCGGTCCCTTCTCCCATTTGACATGGGAGAAGGCCAGGATAAGGGTGCCCGCTCTGCTCTCTGCCTCGGGTTCGTCGCGGCAAAGCTCTATTCTTATTCCTGCCCCGCGTTTAGTTGCGGGGGAAGGCCAGGAAGGGGGGTCCTGTCGCGCCGCATCCCTCCTAACCTCGCCCTACGAAGTCAGGGAGAGGTCTCGCCGAAGCGGGACCCCGCGAAGCCTGCATCGCGGGGACTCTTCGCTGGCGCTCAGAGTGACGGAAAGGAGCCGCGGCGAAGCGAGTATTCCGCCTGTGCGTCATCCTGAGCGAAGTGAGCATCGCGAACGAAGTCGAAGGATCTCGGACAGCTTCGCGGCAGCGAAGCCGGTACCGGTTCTTCGTTCGCCAGGCGCTCCCTGGCTTTGCAAAGGCCTGCCTCAGGGAAGGGGTCAGGGGTTAGGTGCGATGCTTCGCGTCACCGGGCTTCCCGGCCGAGCATCGCGCGGGCAAAGGCATCTCTGTTCTGATGACCCTCACCCGGCGCTCTTTCAGCGAGGGCTGCGAATGCCCATCGGCGTACCGCTACCCATCAGGACCGCAGTGACCACGAGCCGCGAATCGTCGTCGGGTTTCGGGGCGGCCACGAGCGATCGCTTCGCCAGAAGACAAATCCCGCCCCAAGGCGAGCTCGCGTTAACTCTTGCGCGCGTGTTGCCTGCACCGGGAAGGCTTGATCTTGTTCAGTTTCGGTTCGAGCTCTTCCTGGAGTCGGCGCTCTTCGCACTGATGGCACTTACACCCGTCCAGCCATCCAATATAGAGGCCCTTGGGACTGGCCTTCACGTCTGCGCAATACCTGTGGAGCGATTGTCCGCCAGAGTGGTGCCCAGTTTCTTCGCTATAGAAGCCGAACATGTCGGCGATCAAATCCCCTACACGTGTGCGGAACCTCTCGGCCTGCCCGGTGTTACCACCGACGTAAAGGGGCACGCATGACTTGTCGGGCTCTCCTTTCCACCGCCGCCGCGAAACGACGTATACGCTGTTCCCTGATGGTGGCATTGCTGGAGATGATGCAATCGCCTGATCCAGTAGCTCGCGTATTTTCATCGGTCCGATCCATTTTCGCTTCATTGCACCCTCCGTGACCGGATACTGGCTTTCTCCCCAGACCCTTCAGTCGGTCTCGATCGGCAGCGATTCGTCGCGCGCCCACTCGCTCATCGAAGCGTCGTACACGCTGAGATTCCGGTAGCCGAGCTGATGCAGTACGAAA
>JAJYMR010000020.1 GCA_021786815.1 Deltaproteobacteria bacterium | reverse complement strand
CACTCGCTGTTGAAGCGGACCTCGGTGCGCTCCGGATCGAGGATTTTGAACGCCTGGCCGCGGTAGGTTTCCGCGTTGGCCGAGATTTCAGCGCGCGAAAGCGGCTTTCGGGTCTCCGAGCGCCCGGTCGGGTCGCCGATCATCGCGGTGAAGTCGCCGACCAGGAAGATGACGGTATGCCCGTCGCGCTGGAAGTCGCGCAGTTTCTTCAGGACGACAGTGTGGCCCAGATGCAGGTCGGGAGCGGTCGGATCCATCCCGAGCTTTATCCGGAGCGGCCTTGAGAGCTTGAGCTTTTCGGCAAGCTCGCCCGTCGAGATCACTTCGACCGTGCCCCGGCCCAGGGCATCGGCGCGTTCTCTGGCTTCGTCTTCGTTCACGGCAGTTCCTGCCCCGCTTTCCAGATGCGGGGCAGCGATCAAGCCTACCGGAAACCGGACGGGGTGCGAAACCGGGCGGCCGAGCGGCGTTTCAGATCAGGTTGGAACGCTTGAGTTTCTGCCCTATGAGCGCGAGAGCGCGCTGCTTGAACCGGCTCACCGTATGCGGCGTCCATTGCTGCCTGGGAAAGCGCTCGCGCGCGGCCTTGTAAAGCTCCGCCACCTTTTTCTGCGGCCATCCGAAGCAACTGGGGCCGTAAAGCTCCTTGAGCAGCCAGATCTCGACCTCAGTGAGTTCCGTGAAACAGGAATCCACGGTCAGAAAATCGCCGATGAGGTTCGGCGATGACGAGGCCCTGCGTGCGGAAGACTTGCGCGAGAACAATCCCGGCTTCGGTTTGTCGCACAGCAGTTCGCTGGCGCGGAAATAGAAGCGTAAGGCCGCTTGCGGCGACCGAAACCTCGGCCGTGTCTCCTCGGCGGTCATGAGTCCCCCCTTTCCAAGAAACACTCGCCTGATGGCGCATGGCGGCGACATGTCTCGCACGCCAACGGCGGGGCTGATACTTCCCCAGTAAACTCCGCCGGCTGGCAGGCGGTGCGGCCGACTCTGATTTTTAGCGTCCCCTTGCGACTCTGTCAACAGTTTGTTCAGTCAATGCGTCAATCAGTCAGGTAGATAATCAGCCATGCTGTTTTGAGAGGCCGGGATCCTGGCGAGAGCGTCACGCGCGCTGGTTGAAGCGCCCCATCGCGCGCTCCAGACCCTGCGAGATTATCGTCTCGACGGCCTCTCGCGCGCGCCCGATCGCGTCCTCGAACTCGCCGATCTCTCTCGCGCCCATCGGCTCAAGCACGTGCTCCTTGCTGTCGAGGCCGGGCCGCGGGCGGCCGATTCCGACGCGCACGCGGATGAAGTCCCGCGTGCCGAGCGTCTCGGCTATCGAACGCACGCCGCGGTTTCCCGCGTCCCCTCCGCCCTGCTTGAGCCGAAGCCTCCCGGGTTCGAGATCGAGGTCGTCGTGCACAACGATGAGCCGCTCCGGCGCGACCTTGAAATAGCTCGTCACGGCGGCGACGCACTCGCCGCTCAGGTTGTAGTAGGTGAGCGGCTTGACCAGGATTGCGGGTTCGCCGGCGACTTTGGCCTCCGCGACCACGCCCTTGAACTTGCGCGATTTGAAATCGACGCCCGCCTCGCGCGCCAGCGCGTCGAGCACGAGGTAGCCCACGTTATGGCGCGAGCGTGCGTACTCGCCGCCGGGATTTCCAAGGCCCGCGATGACCCATCGCGCCTTGTGCGCCGTCGAAACGGGAGAATCGGCGCCCGCCGGGGTGCGGAATTTTCCGAACAGGTTTCTGAGCCGGCCCATCGCAGCCGCGCCGCGACTATTTCGCACGGCGGCGCGGTTCGCGCACCGTCTCAAGGCATTGGCCGAGCGCCTGGAACAACGCTTTCATCTCGGCGGGCGTTCCGATCGAGATCCTGAGAGCGTCGCGAAGAAGCGGCGTCGGAAAATGGCGCACCAGCACCCCGCGGCGCTTGAGTTCGGCCGCAAGCGGCCCGAGGTCGCGCCCGCCCATCCTGGCCAGCACGAAATTCGCCTGCGAGGACGGCACCTCAAAACCCATGCGGCGAAGCTTTGCCGCGCTCCGCTCGCGCATCCGCTTAACCCGCTCGACGTTTCGCCGCATCCACGCGACGTCGCGCAGCGCCTCGGCGCCCGCCGCAAGCGCGAGCCGGCTCAGGTTGTACGAATCCTTCACCTTGAGCAGCGCCTCGATAACCGCCGGGCGCGCGAAGCAAAGCCCAAGGCGCATGCCGGCCAGCGAGAACGATTTGGACAGTGAGCGCAGGACGACGACATTCGGATGGCGCCGTAGCAGCTTGAGCGCGCTCTCGGAAGCGAAGTCCACGTAAGCTTCATCGATAACGAGCAGCCGCCCGCGCAGCGCCTTGGCGAGCGCGGCGAGCTTTCCAACCGGCGTGAAGATTCCCGAGGGCGAGTTGGGATTGCATACGATCGTGAGCTTTGCGCGCGCGCGGGCAAGTTTCTCGAGCGGCACGGTGAAATCCGCCTCGGTCGCGACGCGGACCACGCGCGCCTCCTGTATGGCGGCCAGAGTGTCGTAAAGCGAGTACGTTGGAACCGGGTACGCAACGCTGTCGCCCGCGCCGAGCGTCGCGCGGAATATCATCGCGAGCAGCTCGTCGGAGCCGTTGCCCGCCAGGATCATGTCGGTCGGCACCGAGTACAGGCGCGAGGCGGTCTCGATGAACTCGTCGGCGCGCGGCGCGGGATAAAGCCTTAGTGCGACGCCGGCGGCTTTGGCCACAGCCCTGCGCACGCGCGGCGAAGGCGGGTAGGGATTCTCGTTGGTATTG
>JAJYMR010000206.1 GCA_021786815.1 Deltaproteobacteria bacterium | reverse complement strand
GGGCAAGGATGAAGCCCTCGGGCGCGCGCCCTTCGTACTTGAGACTCGAAAAGCTGCCCGCGATTATCTTTCGCCGTTCGGCCACCGGTACGACGAAGCCGAACGAATCGGGACGCCGTGGGAAATCGTCGTTCCGGTACGCGAGATTGACGGTTGCCGCCGAGGAATACTCGATTCGCGCGAGCGTCGCGGCAAGCTCAGGATGGATCGTGCCGAGAAGCCGCGCCGCAACATGGGACGGCGCGGCAATAATCAGTGCGTCGGCGGGAAGCTTCTCGCCGTCCGCGAGTTCGACGAGCCATCCGTCGGCTTCCCGCGCGAGAGCGGAGACTTCGATGCGCGATCGGACAGAGCCTTCGAGACGCGAGACCAGCGCCTCGGCAAGCGCTTCCATCCCGGTGCGAAAGCTGACGAACAGGCCCCATCGCGCGCCGCTGACACCCGGGCTACGCGCGGCCCGTGCGGATTCCGCGGCGCGCATCCCGCGTATCACGCTACCGTAGCGGCGCTCCATCTCGAGAAATCGCGGCATCGTGGCCTTGAGGCTCAGCTTCTCCGGATCGGCGGTGTAGATTCCGCCCGCGAGCGGTTGCGCTACGCGATCGAGCACCTCGCGGCCGAAGCGGCGCCTTACGAACGAGCCCAGGCTTTCGTCCTCGTCGCCGCGGCGCGCCGGGATGAACATTTCGAGTCCCATGCGCAGCTTCGCGAGCGGCGAGAAAAGCGGGCTTCGCAGGATCGGGCCGACGCGCGTCGGTGCGAGCAGCGTAAAGCCGGCCGGAATTTCAACCAGCCTCCCAGCGCGCACCACGTAAGTCTTGCGGAACTCCTCGCGCGTCGGGATCAGCTCCGGTTCGAGCCCGACGCGCCGGACAAGGTCGAGTCCCCACGGCTTTTCGGTGAGCATCGAATCTGCGCCGGTTTCGATTACGAAGCCGTCGCGCCGAATCGTCGAGAGCGAGCCGCCTGCGCGCTCCTCGCGCTCGAGCACCGTCGTCAGAACGGGAGTTTCGTGCGCGGCGGCCAACTCGCGAAGCCGATATGCGGCCGCAAGCCCGGCGATTCCACCGCCGATCACCGCGACGTGCGGAATATCTCCTGCGGAACGAGACGGGTTTTGCGCCATGCGGCCTATGTCCTGCGATAGTTCGCGACGATTGAGGCGATCATCTCGATAAAAGCCGGATGATCGCCGACGGTCCCTGCGCGCTGTATCGCGATTTCGGCGTCCTCGGCGATTTTGCGCGCATCAACGTCGAGATCGTAAAGCACTTCGAGATGGTCGCAGAGAAATCCGATCGGGATAATCACTACCGCGTTTCCACCGAGCGCGCGCAGGGCAGGCGTGATATCAGGTTCGAGCCATTGCTCGCGCGGGCTTCCACTTCTGCTCTGGAACGCGAGCGACCACTTTTCGCGCGAAAGCGCTTTTGCAACCAGGCGCGCCGATTCCCTGACCTCATCGACGTAGCCGCTCTTTTGCGCCATCGCGACGGGGATACTGTGCGCGGTGAATAGCAGATGCGCTCGCGCGGCGTCCTTTGACGAAAGACGGGCGAGTGCGTCGCGAGTGCGCGACGCGACGGCCTCAATAAATTTCGGATGCGCGTGCCAGGGCTGCGGGTAGACGACTTCGGGAGCGTCGGTGCCGAGTTGCTCCTGCGCGGCGCGGACAGTCTCCTGGTAGCGCTCCCAACTTGCTTCGCATCGATGGGCCGCAAGCACGAAGCCGAGGACGCGGCGCGCGCCGGCGCGCTGAAGCTCGCGCATCGCGTCGAGCACGTAAGGTTCCCAGTTGCGCATCCCGACCGCGACCGGAATTTCGACTCCGTCGCGGGTCAGCCGCTCGCGCAGCGCCTTTGCTTGCCGATTCGTCAGATCGTTGTACGGCGAACCTCCGCCGACCGCCTCGTAATGGCGGACGACTTCTTCGTAGCGCTCTTTCGGGACGGGACGTCCGCGCAGCAGGTTGTCGAGAAACGGGCGAATCTGTTCGGGACGGGTGGGGGCTCCGAATCCGACCAGCATGACGGCGTCGATCCGCTCCTGCGCGCTCATCGGGACGCCGTTCTCGCGCTCATTTCATGGACCGCGTCGACCAGCGCGATCGCGTGCTCTACTGGCGTCTCGGGCAGGATTCCGTGGCCGAGATTGAAGATATGGCCCGGCCGTCCGCCGGCCTTGTCGAGAATTACGCGCGCTCGCGCACGAATCTCGGGAATATCGGCGAACAGGACGATCGGATCGAGATTGCCTTGCACTGCGACATCGTAGCCGAGCCGCGCCCATGCTTCGGCCAGATCGACGCGCCAATCGAGCCCGATTACGTCGCCGCCGGCAGCGCGCATCTCGGTGAGCAGATTGCCGGTGATGGTGCCGAAATGAATCACGGGAATTCCGGGTTTGATTGCCGCGATAAGCGCAGCGGTATGAGGCAGCACGAAGCGGCGGTAATCGTCAGGACCGAGGCTTCCGACCCAACTATCGAAGAGCTGAACCAGGTCCGCGCCCGCGTCGGCCTGCATGTTGAGATAATCGGCCGTGACGCGCACGAGAGTTTCCATCAGGCGATGCCACGTCTCGGGCTGCGTGTACATCAACGTTTTCGTCGCCTGGTACTGGCGCGACGCGCCGCCCTCGATTAGGTACGACGCGAGCGTGAATGGGGCGCCGGCGAATCCTATCACCGGCGTCTTTCCGCCAAGCGCCGAGTGAACCATCCTTATCGCCTCGCCAACGAAACCAAGTTCGCCGACATCGACGGGCGGAATGCGTTCAAGGTCGGCGACGGAGCGGACCGGACGGTCGATAAGCGGGCCGTCACCTTTTTCGTAATGAAGCCCCACGCCCATCGGCACCAGCGGCAGCAGGATATCGGCGAAGATAATCGCCGCGTCCACGCCGAGGCGCTGGACCGCGAACGTTGTCACTTCGGCGGCGATCTCCGGGTTCGAGCACATTTCGAGGAATCCGTGCTTGTCGCGGATACGGCGGTACTCGGGCATATAGCGTCCCGCCTGCCGCATCAGCCAGATGGGAGTGTACGGAGTTGGCTCGCGACGGCACGCCTTGAGCATCGGATGGTCCCATCGGGGAGAGTGCGGTTCCGTTTCGGCAAGCGGCGCGCGGTGTGGAATCGGCTCGGCCGTCTGCACGACAATTCCGCCTGCCGCGCGCTTTCGCGCGAGGATCTCGCGGCTTCGCTCGGCAGCCTCTTTTATCAGATGGCCGAGCTTCGGATGTGCGGGTTCGAAATCCGGCTCGATACTATGCGAACGGAGTTCTTCGGAGCAGACGGGTCCGACCGAGCCAACGGCCATCGCGGCGAATCCGCGCCGGACTTCGTCGCCGATTCCTTCGGCCTCCGCGACCTGCATCACGTTGGCGACCTGGCTTGCGCTGGTGAAGATTGCGACGTCGGCCTCGCCGCGCGCGATCGCCTGAAGGGCGGCCTTGAGCGGCGCGCGATCCGTCGGCAGCGTCCAACGATAGACGGGAATCGTCGTTATCTTCGCGGCGCGCGCTTCCAGTCCGGCGAGAAGATCGCGGTTCGGGACGCCGTACTCCTGCACCGCGACAGTTTTTCCTTCGAGCTTTACCTTGGCGGTCAGATCGGCGAGCAGTTCGCGCCAGGTGCTCGGATCGCGCGCAACAACCGTGGGCTCGACGCCAAGATCGCGAAGCGCTTTCGCGGGCTTGGGTCCGCGCGCGACGGTGACTGCGCGGCTAATCGCGGCAACCAGCGCGGGCCGCGGATGCCGCGTCTCCATCACCTGGAACATCGCGCGCACGCCCACGCCGGTCAGCAGGATCACGACGTCGAACTCGCCGGCGAGCAGGCGGTCGGCGGCTTCTAGCGCTGAGCGGTTGTCCTCGAGCGGAACTTCGCGCATCGCGGGCGCGATCGTCGCCGAGGCGCCGCGCGCTTCGAGCATCCGGGCCACTTCCGCAGCCATCCGGCTTTCAAACGCGACCACGCGAAGGCCGGCGAGGCCGGTTTGCGCGGACGCGGGATATGACGACGTTTCCGATTCCATCAGGCACGGCGCAACGTGCGCATCGGTTATCTTGCCTTTGCCCCGAGGCCTAAGTCTATCCGGTGCGGATTCGGTTTACCCGCGGCGCCGAGCGCCGAAGCGCGTCTCCTGGGATGCCACCCGCGCCACGCACGTGTTCGCGTTTTGCCGATAGCGCACAGCCTGTGTTACCAAAGCCGTTCAGGGAGACAAATCGATGAAGATTGGACTTTTTGCGCTCGGGATCGGTCCGGGAACCCATCCTGGGAACATTCGCGCGGCGTCCGAGAGCGCCGAGCGTCTGGGCTTCGCAACGCTTTGGGCCCCGGAGCACGTGGTACTTTTCGACCGCCGGGACTCGAGATATCCCTACGCGGAGAACGGCGAATTTCCGCTCGGAGCCGATGCCGACTGGACCGACCCGTTCATCACGCTGACCTACGCCGCCGCGTTTACGAAGCGGATTCGCCTCGCCACGGGCATCTGCCTGGTCCCGGAGCACAATCCGCTGGTGCTTGCCAAGGAGATCGCGACGTTGGATCGTCTTGCGGGCGGGCGATTCGCGCTCGGAGTGGGAATCGGATGGTCGGCCGAGGAGTTCGACGCGCTCGGGATCCCGTTCGAGCGCCGCGCGCAACGAACGCGCGAGTATATTACCGCGATGCGCAACCTATGGGCCGACGGGGTCGCCTCGTTCCACGGCGAGTTCGTCAACTTTGACAACGCGGGCAGCTATCCGCGCCCGCCGCAGGGCGGAAAGCTTCCGATCATTTTCGGCGGCGAGAGCGTGCCCGCGCTCAGGCGATGCGCCGAATATGGCGACGGATGGTACGGCTTCAACCTGAATCCTGCCGAGGCGAAGGAAAAGATCGCGAAGCTGGAATCGCTGCTGAAGCAAAACGGCCGCAAGCTCTCGGACGTCGAGATCATCGTCTCGCCCTACACGCAGCGAATCACCGCCGACGACCTGAAGCGCTACCGCGACCTGGGCGTCAACGAACTCGTGATGCTCTCGAACCTGCCGGAGCAGGCCTCCGAGGTGTCCGGGCACGTCGAGCGGCTCGCGCAGGAGTGGGTCGAGCCGGCATCGCGGCTGGGCTAGGCGCCGGCCAGGACTTTCTTGACGGCGTCCACGTCGAAGGCGATCTGGTTGGCGAGTTCCTGCGCTGAGTCGAATTTGCGCTCGCCGCGGATGCGCTCGACGATTTCGAGCTTGACGTGCTGGCCGTAAAGGTCGCGGTTGAAGTCGAAGATGTGCGACTCGATTGCGCGCGAGGTTTCGTTGAACGTCGGGCGCATCCCGATATTGGTAATCGACGGATAGGCGCCGTCGGCCAGTACGACGCGCGCCGCGTAAACGCCGTCGGGCGGGATGCATTCGGTTTGGCTTTCGAGGTTGGCGGTTGGGAAGCCGAGCTGCCGTCCCCGCTCCCGCCCGTGAACCACCACGCCGCGCAGGAAATGATATCGTCCGAGCAGGCGCGCCGCGCCACGCAAATCGCCGTCGGCGATTAGCTGGCGTATCTTGGTCGAGCTGACCTCCATCCCGGCGACCCTGACCGGACCGACCACCGTCGCGTCGAAACCGAACTCGCCTCCGAGTTCGACCATCACCGAGGCGTTGCCGGCGCGGTTGTGGCCGAAGTTCACGCTGTGCCCGACCACGACTTCACGCACCCCGAGCTTGCCGACCAGGTACTCGCGCACGAATTCGCGCGGAGTGAGCAGGCTCAGTTCCCGGGTGAAGTCGAGCACGATGACGCCGTCGAGTCCCGACATGCGAAGCAGCTCGAGCTTGTCCTCGGAGGTCAGGATGAGCGGCGGAGCCTTGTCGGGAAAAAGCAGCCTGGCGGGCAGCGGGTCGAAGGTGAGTGCAAAGGCAGTTCCGCCCGCCGCGCGCGCCCGTTCCATCGCGGTCCGAAGAATCGCGCGATGGCCCAAATGAACGCCGTCGAAGTTGCCCAGTGCGACCACGGGACAGGGATGGCGCTGGAAGCCGTCCAGGTTGCGGATTATCTCCATCGGCTGTTCAGTCGGCGGTAAGCTGCTTCATCAACGTATTCGCGGCGGTTGCCTGCGGAGTTCCCGGATGGTCGGAGAGAAGCTTCTGCAGGGTGAGCCGCGCGTCGATCCGGTCGTTGAGCTTCATGAAGGCCTGGGCCTCGCGCAGGAGCGACTGGCTCGTGTACTTGCCCTTTGGAAATCGCATCACGAGGTCGTTGAACTGAAGAATCGCGCGGTCGTAATTGCCTTCTTCGTACAATGCGTTGGCGGCGAAGTAGTCGGACGCTTCGGTCAGCGGCGACTTGGGGTAGTTGCGCTGCAGGCGCGCGAACTTGACCACCGCCGCCGGGTAGTGCCCGCTCTTCATGTCGCTGAGTCCTTCGCGGAAAAGCGTCGCGCCCGCCGCGCGAGAGCCTTTGGTCGCCGCGAGTTCCTGTTCGAGTTCGCTCGGCCAGGTGGGCTGAATTTCGGCCGGTGCGGGCGCAGCCGAGGGAGGCGGAACGGCCGCGGTTGCGGTTCCGGTGCCCGGAGTCGTCGCTCCGGTGGTGCCGGGCGCACCGGGTGCGGGGGGAATCGTCGGAATCGCCGCCTGCAGCGCGCCTACCTGGGACTCGAGCTTCGAGACTCGTTTGTCCAACGCCGCGACTTGCCCTTTGCCTGCGCCGGTGCTCGCGCCGTTGTGCTGGATCTGTGCGATCTCACCCTGCAGACTGCGCACCTGCTGCTGGAGCGAGTCGATTTGCTGGCGATCGCTGGCAATCATCCCGCGCAGGACGAACTGGTTCTGGTTGAGCTGCTGAAGGTCGTTCGAGTTCGCCGCGCATCCGGAGAGCGCCCCGAGCGCGAGCGTCAGCGCCGTGCCAAG
This sequence comes from Deltaproteobacteria bacterium, assembly GCA_021786815.1. Lineage (GTDB taxonomy): Bacteria > Desulfobacterota > Binatia > Binatales > Binataceae > DTIX01. The sequence goes on along the minus strand of JAJYMR010000206.1, from coordinate 8,963 downwards.
TATCAGGGAACGTATGCGCACAAGCGGCTCCTATTGTGTCACAACAAAGTGGTCGCGCCGGTTGCGTGACCAGCATTCCTCGGTCTGCTCGGTGCAGAGCGGAAGCTCCTTGCCGTAGCTTATCGTGGAGATGCGCGAGGGCGTGATGCCGAGCGTCACCAGGTAATCCTTGGCCGCCTGGGCGCGCTTGGCGCCGAGCGCGATGTTGTATTCCTCGGAGCCGCGCTCGTCGCAATGGCCTTCGACCTGGACGTGGGTGTTAGGATGCGCCTCGAGCCACTGGGCGTTGGACTTCAGCACCGAGTCGTCCTGGGGCTCGATCGTGTACTGGTTAAAGGCGAAATGTATGTCGCTCAGCGGTCCGCCTTCGCCGCCTCCGAGCTGGCCTTTTTGGAACTGGGCGAGCGAGCCCTTGTTGCCGGTTATCGAACTTTCGCCGAGTCCGGCACCGCCGCCCGTGCCGGCCCCGAGACCCGGGGTCTTCTTTACCGAAGACGAACATCCCGAAGCCGCGAATGCCGCACACACCAGCATCAGCGCCACAAACCGCAACGCGCCGTTTGCGCTACTCCCCCAGCCACCACGACCACGCGGGACAGGAATCATTGCCGTTACCCTCCGTCAAAGCAGAAATGACCTTTTCGGTCGCGACCTGCAATAGATAGATGTGCGAGCGCCCGCTCCTGGTGGAGCTGAACGCTATGTATCTTCCGTCGGGAGACCAGGCCGGATACTGGTTCGACCCGACGCCGTTGGTCAGGTTGATCGGGTCGCTGCCGTCCGTTCCCACGATCCAGATATCGAAGTGGCCCCCGTCGCGGCTTTCGTAGGCGATGTACTTGCCGTCGGGTGAGATGGACGGAGTGGTGTTGTAATTGCCCTTATAGGTGACCCGGCGCGGCACGCCGCCCCCGACCGTCATCAGGTAAATTTGCGGAGTTCCCGAGCGGTCCGAGGTGAACGCGAGCATCCTGCCGTCACTCGAAAAAGCCGGGTTGACGTTGATCCCGCCGGTATCGGTCAGCTCGCGCAGCTCGTGGCCGTCGCGGTCGAGCAGGAAAAGGTTGGTCGCGCCGTTGTGCTCGATGGCCGCAGCGATCAACTGCCCGTCGGCCGAGATTGCGCCGCCCACCATCTTACCGCGCTTCGACTCGATACGCACTTCGCGCCGCTCGGCCGGATTGGCCAGGTAAAGCGCGGGCATCATCGTCTTGTACGACAGATAGAGCACCTCGCCCTTTCGGTCGAAAGCGGGAAACAGGTTGATGGTGGGGTTGTCGGTGAGCCGGAAAAGCCCGCGGCCGTCGATCGACTGGAGATAGATCTCCTTGAAACGCCCTCCGCGGGTTGAAACAAAGGCGAGCCTGGAGTCGAACGGGCCCTGGACCCCGGTGGCGGCCTGCAGCAGCGCGTCGGCGAAGCGCCGGGCCATCTTCGGCACCTCCGAGAGCTGGCCGGTAAAGCTCTTTCCCATCATCCGGCGCTGCTGGGCGACGTCGAACAGGAGCGCCGTCACCTGGACCTGCGTTCCGTCGACTTTGACGGCGCCCTTGACCAGGAAATCGGCGTTGATCGAGCGCCAGTCGGCGAAATTGAACTGTCCCAGATCATAGCCCGAGGCCTGCGCGTCCTCGATAAACGCCTTGGGGCTTATCAGGCGAAAATAGCCCGACAACTCGAGGTCGCGTGACAGGATGCTGTCGAACTGTCTGGAGACGCCATGCTGGTCGTCGCCGCCCAGGTTTTTCAGCGGTGAGACCGCGATCGCGGAAAGCCGCGAGCCCGGTCCGATGATCTCCATTTTTATCTGCGCCCGGGCGGCAAACGGCGTCGCCAGCAACATCAAGAGCGCCGCGAGCGGGAACAAAAGAAAGGAGCGCCTCATGATCACCCTACCATCCGGCGTCGCCGTGAGGATTTCGGTGAAAACCGGCATCTGAATCCGTCAAAGCTTCGCCAACCCCGCATCTCAGGATTTGAGTTCGCCGAGCTTGAACAGGGCTTCCACGCCGTGTGCGAACTCGGAGCGATATTTCTCGGGCGGCGCCGGAAACGGAGCCGCTCGCTTGATTGCACGGATCACCGACTGGTCGAAGGCCGAGTCGTTCGAGCTTTTGGCTATCTTCACTCCAGTCAGGGTTCCGTCGGGCCCGATCGAGAAATCCACGGTGGTGGTCAGGTCGCTGGAGCCTCCCGAAAAGCTCCACGCCTGCTTAATCTTCTCCTGCACAGTCCGATAGTAGAGCAGAAATGCGAGGTCCTGTTGAATCCCCGCGCTTCCCGTCCCAGGCCCGATTCCCATTCCGGTGCCCGCGGTGTCCTTGTCGGCCAAAACCGGCCCGCTCCCGTTCGCGGTGTGTTCGTGATCCTTTTTGCGCTCGCGAAGATGCTGTGCGAGAAGCTCTTCGCGAATTTTCGCGAGCTGTTCACGGATGCTCGGCGTGGGTTTGGACTTCGCCTTGGCGAGTTCGGTTTTGCGGGGTTCCTCGTGCTTGCGATTCTGCTCGGGCTTCGGCGTCGGCCGCGCGTGGACGAGCTTCTTCTTCGGCGCATGGGTTGGCTCGGGCGTCGGTTTACGCTCGCTTTCGTGATGATGCTTCGGCTTCGGCGTCGGGCTTGCGGTCGGCTCAGGAGTTGGCGTCGGCGTCGGAGTTGGTGTGGGCGTGGGAGTCGCCGTCGGCGTTGCGAGCCGCTTGGTGTTCAGTGCGATAGCGTTTTTGTCTTCCTCGTTCGAAAGCTTTGGAGGCTCAATCTTGCGCTCTTCGGGTTTCGGTTTTGCTACGTGTGCCTGAGCCTGCTTGGCCGGCTTCGGCCTGTGCTTGGGCGCAAGCGGCGGCAGATGGGTGCCGAGGTCGCCGGCGGGCAGGCTGTTCACGATTTTGACCGTGTAAGTGGGTGGCGGAGTTTCATCGGAATGGAACAGCCGCGGCATCACGAGGAAAATGAAAGCGAAGAGCGCCCCGTGCCCGAGCGCGGAGAGCACGATGGCCGCGATATATCCCCACGGGGTCGGCCGCTCGTCGTTATGGCGCGGACTTGCCACGATCGTGTTTGTCCGCCGCCTCCCGCCCGCCGCCGCCCGGCGCGGGCATCTCCGTCACCATCCCGACGTTTTCAATCCCCGCGGCCTTTATCGCCGCCATCGTGCGGATAACCTCGCCGTAGGGAACCTGCTCGTCGGCCCGAATGAAAACCTCGCGGTCCGGCCGCTCGTGCGAGATTGCTTCGAGCTTTTCGGTAAGCTCGCCGGCCGAGAGCTTGCGATCGTTCAGGTAGATCTCGCCGCCGCGCGTGATGGAGACGACGAACTGAAGCTCCTTGCCCGGCAGCGCGGCGGCCTTGACCTTGGGCAGCGAGACCTGCACGCCCTGCTGGATGATCGGCGCGGTCACCATGAAGATGACCAGTAGCACCAGCATCACGTCCACCAGCGGTGTGACGTTTATCTGTGAAACGAATTTGCCCCGCTGTCCGGCTTCGAAGGCCACGATTGCGTCTCCAAGTGCTCCTTAAGAAAGGAAATGGCGCTCAGCGATGTTAAGGAACTCGGCGGTGAAGTTATCGATCTCGGTGGCCAGTACGTGAACCCGGGCGGTCAGGTAATTGTAGAAGACCTGCGCGGGAATCGCGGCGACCAGGCCGATCGCGGTCGTGATAAGCGCCTCGGCGATTCCCGGAGCGACCGCCTGGATGTTCGAGGAATGAGCCGCAGACAGACCCAAAAAGGCCGTCATGATCCCCCATACTGTTCCGAAAAGGCCCACGAACGGGCAGGTCGATCCGGTGGTTGCCAAAAAGGTGACCCCGTATTCGAGCTTGGTCAGCTCGATATTGGCCTGCTTCTTCATCGCGCGCATCACGTTTTCGACGCCGCCGAAATCGGTCGAGAAGGCGCTCTCGGCTCCGACCGCCTGGCGCTTGGCCCGGGTAAGCTGGAGCACCTCCTGGTAGCCGGCACGGAAGACCTGCGCGATCGGGCTGTGGACCAGGCCCACGCTTGCGTTGTGGATCGTGGCAAGGTTGCGCGATTCCCAGAAAATGGAAATAAACCGTTCCGATTCCCGGCGCGCGCGTGAGGTCTGGACCAGCTTGTAGAGGATTATCCCCCAACTTCCGACCGAAAACGCAACAAGTGTCCAGATCACTGCCTGAACAACCGGACCGGTTCCGAGCAGGAGGTCCAGAACGCTCAGACCGCCGGCACTGACTGTCGCCTGGGGAATCATAGGCCCATCTTCCTTCGGATTCGGCGAATATTTTACGCCTTTTTTATCGGCGAAAAATATCTACCGCCCTTGTCGCCGTATCGTCGACCGAGTTGCGATTCACTTGGCTCGCTTTATGCTGCGCCCTCTTGCAACATCCAAGTCCAACGTCTAACTTGCGGCGATCATCACTACAAAGAGGGGGCCGTAAGAACCGGGGAGGGTTCAAAACGGTGGCTACCAAGATCGGGATTAATGGGTTTGGACGAATCGGCAGACTGTTTTTCCGCGCCGCGCTGGAGCGAAAAGAACTCGAAACTGTCGCGGTGAACGACATCACCGACGCGCGCACGCTCTGCCATCTGCTCAAGTACGATTCCGTCCACGGGGCGCTCAGGCACGAGATCAAGGCCGAAGGGAGCTCGATCATCGTGGACGGCAGGCCCATCAAGGTGCTGGCCGAGCGCGACCCGTCGAAGCTTCCATGGAAATCGCTTGGTGTTCAAGTCGTGGTCGAATCCTCGGGGCTTTTCACGTCGAAGGAGAAAGCCTCGGCGCACCTTTCGGCGGGAGCGAAAAAGGTCGTGATAAGCGCTCCTGGTGAGGGCGTTGACCGGACCATCTGCATGGGCGTCAACCCCGAGGACTACGATCCGGCGAAGGATCACATCATCTCCAACGCTTCATGCACCACCAACTGCCTCGCCCCGGTCGCCAAGGTGCTGCACGAGAATTTCGGAATCGCGCACGGCCTGATGACAACGGTACACGCTTATACCGCCGACCAGAACCTCCAGGACGGACCGCATCGCGATCTCAGGCGCGCGCGTGCGGCGGCGCTCTCGATGGTGCCGACGTCAACCGGAGCGGCTCGCGCGATCGGACTCGTGCTGCCCGCGCTCAAGGGCAAACTCGACGGCATCGCCATCCGCGTTCCGACCGCCAACGTTTCGATCGTCGATCTTACCGCGATCGTCGAGCGCGACACCGACGAGAAGGCGGTCAACGCCGCGATGAAGAAGGCGGCCGAAGGAGAATTGAAGGGGATTCTCTCGTATTGCGAGGAGCCGCTGGTTTCGAGCGACTTCAACGGCAATCCGCACTCGTCGATTTTCGACGCGCCCCTTACTAAGGTTATGGACAAGCGGCTGGTTAAAGTTTTCTCGTGGTACGACAACGAATGGGGTTACTCGTCGCGGCTTGCCGACGTCACCGCCCTGGTAGCGGGACGGCTTTAGGAAACGGCGAATTCAGTCATGGCAATCCGACCGATTACGAGCCTGAAAATGGCGGGCAAACGGGTGCTGGTCCGATGCGACTTCAACGTACCCATCCATAACGGCCGCATCACCGATCCGACCCGTATCGAAGCCACCCTCGAAACCATCCGTTACATCCTCAAGGAGGGCGGCTCGCCGGTGCTCTGCTCGCATCTTGGCCGTCCCAAGGAGCGCAGCCCGGAATTCAGCCTGAAGCCGGTTGCCGAGCAGTTGAGCGCCGCCCTCGGTTTCAAGGTGCCGCTTGCTCCCGATTGTATCGGCGACGTGACGGGCAGGATGGTGTCGGCGCTCAAGCCGGGCGAGGCGCTGCTGCTCGAAAACCTGCGCTTCCATCCCGAGGAAGAGGCCAACGACCGCGATTTCGCCCACGAGCTCGCACGCGGAAAGGACGTCTATGTGAACGACGCCTTCGGCGCGGCGCATCGCGCCCACGCCTCGACCGCGGGAGTGGCGCAGCTCTTCTCCGAGCGCGCCGGCGGGTTCCTGATGATGCGCGAGATCGAGGCGCTCGGCTTCGTCGTCAACAGCCCTCCGCGTCCGGCGATTGCGATCCTTGGCGGCGCCAAGGTCTCGGACAAAATCGGCGTGATCAAGCATCTGCTGCTCAAGCTCGACACGTTCCTCATCGGCGGCGCGATGGCGTACACGTTTCTCAAGGCGCGCGGCACTCCGGTCGGACGCTCGCGCGTCGAGGAGGACAAGCTCGAGCTTGCGCGGGAACTGATGGAGGCCGCGCAGAAGCAGGGTGTCAACTTCGTCCTGCCGAGCGACCATGTCGTCGCGGAGTCTCCGGACAAGCCCGAAACCGCGGCCGTGGTCTCGGAGATTCCCGCGAACATGATGGGCCTTGATATCGGGCCTCGAACCGCCGAGGACTTCATCGCACGCCTTAGCGGGGCCAAAACCGTCATATGGAACGGCCCGCTCGGACTTTTCGAGAATGCGGCCTTCGCGGCCGGGACTCTCAAGGTCGGCGAGGCGCTCGCCGGATGCACCGGCGTAAAGAGCATCATCGGCGGCGGAGACACCGCGGCCGCGGTCGGCCATCAACCATGGTCCCACGGTTTCACCCATATTTCGACCGGCGGCGGCGCGACGCTCGAATACCTCGAAGGCCGCGAACTTCCCGGGCTGAAGGCGCTCGACTGCTAAAGCGTCTACGCTGCGCGTGCGCGCGGCGCTCGCTTGTCCGAGGGACGCGGAAGATTTGCGATGCGTACCAGGCTTCTCGCGGCTAATTGGAAGATGAATCTTACCGCGAACGAGGCGCGCGCGACGCTCGCCACGCTTCGCGCGCAAATCGACCCTGAAGCGGCCACGCTGGCGAGGGATCGCGAGGTGATGATTGCGCCAGCCGCGGTTCTTATCCCGGCGGTCGCTCAGGCGCTTGCGGGTTCATCGTTCCTGCTCGGCGCCCAGAACATGCATTTCGAGGACAAGGGCGCGTTCACCGGCGAGATATCCGCTCCGATGCTGAAGCCGTTCGGCGTAACCCACGTCATCCTGGGCCATTCCGAGCGCCGCCACATATTCGGCGAGACCGACGAGGTGATCAACCGCAAAGTCCTCGCCGCGATTCGCCATCGCCTCGTGCCGGTTCTCTGCGTGGGCGAAACGCAGGCGCAGCACGACGCTGGCAGCGCGCTCGAAGTGGTTCTGGGCCAGCTCGAAAATGGCCTCGATGGGGTAGGTGGCGAAGACCTCAGGCGGGTGGTTGTCGCGTACGAGCCGGTCTGGGCGATAGGCACCGGCCGCAACGCCACTCCCGAGCAGGCCCAGACGATTCACGGCGCGGTGCGCGAAATGCTCCGCGAGCGATGGGGCAGCGAGGCGGCCGACACGGTGAGAATAATCTACGGCGGAAGCGTTACGCCCGAGAACATTGACTCGCTAATCTCAAAGCCTGATATTGACGGCGCTCTGGTCGGCGGGGCAAGCTTAAAGGCTGACTCCTTCGCGCGTATCGTCAAGGCGCGTGCAGGTTGAGGCGGGAACTTTAGTGATAACGGCCGTTCTCACGATTCACGTGATCGTATGCGTTTCGCTGGTGGTGGTGATTCTGCTCCAGCAGGGCAAGGGTGCCGAGATCGGCGCCGTGTTCGGCGGCTCGAGCCAGACGGTGTTCGGCGCGAGCGGAGCGGGCAACGTGCTCACCCGGGTCACGAGCGCGCTTGCGGTGGTGTTCTTCGCCACCTCGATGTATCTCGCCTACGCCTCGACCGAGCGCGCGACGGGAAGCATCTTCGGAAGCGGAGCGCATACCAGCGTGATGCCGAAGCAGGCCGCACCGAAAGCGAAACCGGTGCTTCCGGCTCCGGCGCCGCATTCGGCTACGTCACCGGCTCCGGCGAACAAATAGCCGAAGCGCAAAAGCGGCGCGCCGAAGCGCGGTGAAACCCTCTCTTTTTTCGTGCGCGGGTGGTGGAACAGGCAGACACGCCAGTTTGAGGGGCTGGTGGGCTAATACCCCGTGCGGGTTCAAGTCCCGCCCCGCGCACCAATTCTCTCCGTTGACGGACCGCCGCGCAGACTCGAATTAGAGCGCCATCATCGAGGACATCCCGTTCACATTCATGCGGAGCCGCCGCGCTTCCTTCTCGCCGCCGGTGCGTCAGCGGGTCTTGACCAGCGTGATCTTAGGGCCGCGGTAGTAGCGCTCGAGATTTCCGCCCACGAAGTTCCATCCGTCGGCCGGAGCGAACCAGGCCGACATCTCCGGGATGAACGGACGCAGAAACAAATTCCAAATCCCGAAGTCGGGAGCCACCTTCACCCGCACCAATTCGCCCGGATAGCCGGACCATCGCGTCTCGTCCCCGGGTTTGGCCTCGATTTCCAGCAATTTCGGATTCGGCGCACAGTTGAAGACATGAAGATGAAGCGCGGTCGTGGTCGCGCCCCGTCTAAGATAGTCCTGGATGGGAATCAGGATGCTCGCGCCGGCGTAAGTGTCGGACGGGAAGTTGAACTTCGCGCTTTCGATCTTCTGCTTGCCGTTCTCGGTGGTCTCGCACCATCCCACGCCGGTGCTCAGTTCGGCGCGCCCTTCGCGCTCGATTGAGCCGTCCTTGCGATAGAAAGTGTGCTTGAAGTTGACCAGCCGCGGCACTGGCCGGCCTGGCACGATGACCATATGGGCTTCTTCGATATCGTAGTCGCCGTTCAGGTAGTGGTTCGCACCCTTAAGGATCGCGCCAGTGCCAAGACGCTCAACGGAATAGCGGCACTGCCCGATGACAACGCCGGTGTCGGGGTTGAGAATCCGGAAGCCCGAAGATGGGAAGCTTAGGATTTCCTCTTCGCATCGAGCGGATGAAGCCCCCGTAAGCCACGAGGCCGCGACTCCAAGCGCCGCGACAATCGCGCAGGTCCACCAAAAATTGTGCAACAAACTAATACTGGCTTGCCCAGGCCGCCCGGATTTGGGAGGTTGTTCGCGTTCAGTATCTTGCGATCTCCGATGGAGCAACGCAATCCA